>DATERO010000001.1:0-3028 GCA_035271465.1 Dysgonamonadaceae bacterium
GCGAATCAAGGTTCAGACAATTGTAATGGAGAAGGAGCTCCATTTTCCCAGAGAAAGAATCGTGTGCATCAAGATTCAGATGATTAGAATTGTATCAACAAAATAATCCGTAAGAGGCATGGATAAATATCCGCGCCTACGAGTAGGCGAAGCAGAAAAGAATAATAGAAAACAGTTTCGCTATGCGACACACGGTTTGCAAAGCCGCGCGAGCGGAGAATTGCACGATCAGCGTAATCAAAATAATCACACAAATCAACAGTTCAGACAATTGGAAAGGATTAAATTTCTGAACCTTGATTAAAAGATTACGAGATGACCATGAAAAGGGGTGTAGTTGAACATAATCACCCTTCGACTCAGCTCAGGGCTCGGTATTCAAGTGAATCATGCGAATTAAGGTTCTGATAATTATAAAGGATCAGGAGCTCCTTTTTCCCAGAGATAAAATCATGCGCATCAAGATTTAAACAGATAGAAAGAAGAACAATGTTTAATATAGATAATTCATGAAATATCTCTACCTACAATTGGCACACACCAATTGCAAATTGGCGCAACCCTCTTCACCATTTTCCTTTCCTTTTCCATATTTCATTTAAAAATAGTATCTTTGTATCTTATATTTTGAATAATTAATGGCAATAATATTAGGCATAGAATCTTCGTGTGATGACACGTCAGCAGCAATAATAAAGGATGGAGTAATTGGCTCGAATGTAGTTGCCAATCAGACTGTTCATGAACAATACGGAGGTGTTGTTCCTGAATTGGCTTCGCGTGCACATCAACAAAACATTATTCCTGTAGTAGATCAAGCAATAAAAAGAGCAAACATATCGAAGAAAGATATATCTGCCATTGCTTTTACGCGTGGTCCAGGTCTATTGGGTTCGTTGCTTGTGGGAACATCTTTTGCAAAGGGTTTTTCAACGGCATTGGACATTCCATTGATTGATGTAAATCATTTGCAGGCACATGTGTTGGCACACTTCATTAAAGAAGATGCCAGTGATGAATCGCACCCTGCATTTCCGTTCCTTTGCTTGTTAGTATCGGGGGGCAATTCGCAAATTATCAAGGTGGATGATTTCAATAAAATGGAAATTGTTGGTCAAACAATTGATGATGCGGCTGGAGAGGCATTTGATAAATGCGCTAAAGTGATGGGACTGCCTTACCCTGGAGGACCTGTTGTTGATAAATTGGCTAAGTTGGGAGATCCCGAAAAGTTTCGTTTCAATAAGCCACGAATTGATGGGTATGACTACAGTTTCAGTGGGTTGAAAACATCTTTCTTGTATTTTTTGAGAGATGAGCTGAAGAAGGATGCAGAATTTATTGAGAAAAACAAAGAGGACTTGTGTGCTTCGTTGCAGAAAACCATTATCGACATACTGATGGATAAACTGCGCAAAGCAGCCATTGATTATAACATAAAAGAAGTAGCAGTTGCAGGTGGTGTTTCAGCAAACTCGGGTTTGAGAGAATCATTTGTGGAGCACTCACAACAATATGGATGGAACATACATATTCCTAAATTTGAATACACAACAGACAATGCCGCAATGGTGGCAATAGCGGGTTACTATAAGTATTTGGACAAGGAGTTTTGTGATAAAAGCGTAACTCCTTTTGCAAGGGCAACTATATAAATATGTAAGGGTTTATTCGGAACATTCAAACGTTTCGTTTTCCACCCCTAAATCCCCTAAAGGCAACTTTGCTGAGTGCAGATAATTAGGCTTTCCCTTTAGGAACAAAGAAAGAGTAACTATCAAAATTGAATGTTTCAGAATAGGTACAACAAGATATAACTGACGCAACATAAACAAACGACTAAATAAAAAACAAGATAAATGAATAAGGTAGAGCAAACAACTGCAGATAATAATAAAAAGAGTCTCAACTTTATTGAGGCCATTGTAGAGAAAGATTTGGCGGAGGGCAAAAATGATGGAAGAATACAAACTCGCTTCCCACCCGAACCAAATGGCTACCTACACATTGGTCATGCAAAAGCTATTTGTATTGACTTCGGTATAGCTGAACGATACAATGGTGTATGTAATCTTCGATTTGACGATACAAACCCTATCAAAGAAGACATAGAGTTTGTAGAGTCAATTAAAGAGAATATTCATTGGCTGGGATTTGAGTGGGGTGAAATTTATCACGCTTCCGATTATTTCCAACAGTTGTGGGACTTTGCAGTTAAGTTGATTAAAGAAGGCAAAGCCTACATTGATGAGCAAAGCGCAGAGGAAATTGCCAAACAAAAAGGTACAACCACTAAACCAGGTACAAATAGCCCTTACAGAGAGCGTCCAATTGAGGAGAGTTTAGAACTGTTTGAAAAGATGAATAGTGGTGACTTGCCCGAAGGTGCAATGGTGCTTCGCGCAAAGATAGACATGGCTGCATCTAATATGCATTTGCGTGATCCAATCATTTATCGCATCATTCACACTCCACATCATCAAACAGGAACTACATGGAAAGCCTATCCAATGTATGATTTTGCTCATGGTCAGTGCGACTATTTTGAAGGAGTTACACATTCAATTTGCACACTTGAGTTTGATGTTCATCGCCCTTTGTATGATTGGTTTATAAAGGAATTGGCGGATAGTGACTACCGTCCAAATCAATATGAGTTCAATCGTTTGAACCTTACATACACTATGATGAGCAAGCGAAGATTATTGGAGCTTGTTCAAAATAACTTGGTTTCGGGATGGGATGATCCGCGTATGCCTACTTTGGTAGGTTTGAAACGCAGGGGTTATACGCCCGAATCTATACGTAACTTTGTGGACCGCATTGGATATACCAAATATGATGGTATGATCGATTTGGCATTGTTGGAACATAGCATTCGTGAGGACCTTAATGCAAAAACAGCTCGTGTTTCTGGAGTTATCGACCCAATTAAGTTGATCATCACCAACTATCCCGAAGGGAAAACGGAAATGATGACAACGATAAACAATCCTGAAGATGAAAGCATGGGGAGTCGTGAAATTGC
>DATERO010000002.1:0-6860 GCA_035271465.1 Dysgonamonadaceae bacterium
CGTAGGCGCGGATATTTATCCATGCCTCTTACGGATTATTTTGTTGATACAATTCTAATCATCTGAATCTTGATGCACACGATTCTTTCTCTGGGAAAATGGAGCTCCTTCTCCATTACAATTGTCTGAACCTTGATTCGCATGATTCCCTTGAATCCCTTGATTATGTCTAACTACACTACCTATCATGGCCATCATCCAATCCTTCAATCATGGTTCAGAATTTATTATTGTGCACTCTTTTTATTTACCTTTTGTTCTATTTCCTTTATTTCACGGTCAAAGTCAGAAATATAATTTCTATCCTGAATGGGTGCAAATTTGTTATATTCCTCTTCGGCCAGTCTTTTTGCAACTGCCGCAGAAACTTTTCCTGTATCTTGCAAAACTTCATAGTCGTTGAACTGCAGGAACGCATCAAGCTTCACTACCCAATCCCTCATTTTCATAGGAGTTTGACGTTCCGCTTGCAATTCAGCAAAATCTAAATACATTGTTACAATACGCTCTAAACTTTTTATTTCAGTCTCTATCAGGTAGTTCTTAGGAATAACAACATCCGATTTCAATATCTTTCCTTTTGGAGCATTTCTCCAAGTAGTTAGCCCCATATTGGTTTTTTGTGAGTCAACTCTGTGCTTAATTATTTCAGCAGCTGTCTGTCCAGTTATGGCCCAATGCATCTTATTTTGCACAGTTTGATAAAACTCTCTTGTTATGGGCGACTGTACATCATAGTCGATACTTGCCTCTTTATAAATATCGGTTATTTTCTGATAGAATCTTCTTTCAGAAGCTCTAATCGATCGTATGCGCTCCAACAGTTCATCAAAATAGTCTTTACCAAAACTTTGTCCTTGTTTCAGTCGTTCATCATCCATCACATAACCTTTTATGATAAACTCCTTCAAAGTTTTTGTAGCCCAAATTCTAAATTGAGTTGCACTAAAACTGTTTACGCGATAGCCAACAGAAATGATAGCATCCAAATTATAGAACTCTATTTGTCTTGTAACTTGTCTGCAACCTTCATTTCGAACTTGTGCAAATTTTGCACAAGTTGCCGTTTTATCCAACTCTCCATCATAATAGATATTGCCTAAATGCTTCGTTATAACACTCCTATCCACTCCAAACAAATTGGCTATCTTTTGTTGTGGTAGCCAAAATGTTTCGTCCTCAAAGCGAATATCTATTTTCACATCCCCATTGGGTGTGGTGTACAATATAACTACTGATTCTTTCATTTCTTTTATGCTGTTTCTTTTCTCCTTTTAAACTGTCTGAACCTTCATTCGCTCGATTGCCTTTATTCCCGAACCCTGAGCGGTGTCGAAGGGTGATTATGTTCAACTGCACTTCTTATCATGGGCATCTCCAAATCCTTTAATCATGGTTCAGAAATTTTTTTCAAACGTCTGAACCTTGATGCGCATGATTCCCTTGAATCCCTTGATTATGTCTAACTACACTACCTATCATGGCCATCATCCAATCCTTCAATCATGGTTCAGATGTTATTTTTAAAGGACAGTTCGCAACCTGTTCCTACCTACCCTCTCACTTCAATAGTTTACATAGTACTTAATTTCTCCCGCCAATGTCTCTATCTCCTTTCCTTTAGATGTTTTCCAAAATTCACATGGATAAAAAAAGTCAGAATAAGCATAAGGTAGCTCATCTTCTTCCAATTGTGTAATCATTTCGCTATACCATGTAGTATATGTTTCATCCTCCCCTTTACAGAGTTCAAGAAATTCCCAATTCTCTTTTATAAAGATATCAGCCATCTCCTTGTCAGATAAAGTTATCAGACCGTTCTCTTCAACCCCATATATCCAAGTAGAAGCAGTTAGTTCCTTCTTGGTAAGTTTATCAACAAAGCCACAACGCCAAGATGTACCCGATGGCGATAAAGAAGGCACAACTCTCAAATTGCCATAATCTCTTTTATGCAATTCTTCTGCCATCAACAATAGTTTATGCCTGTTTATCATATAAAAATCAGCGTCATTTAAAACAACTTCCTCCTCCAATAGCTCACTGTACATCCTCTCCCCCAAATTCTTCACCAACTTATCATTGCTATCAAATAGGTCAACAAAGGCAACCTGACAATTAAGATTGCTAAAACTACCTTTCTTAAAAGGCTTCTTATCTGCGCTATGTAATGTTGTTTTAGGATACAGCAAAATACTCAAATCTGCATCATAGTGGAGGTTGTATACAAACATCTGCTTCAAGTCGGCATCCGATGGTTTGTCATCCCTCAGCACCTTCCACTTTGTATCAATCACAATAGATTTCGATTCAGATTTCACCAGAATATCTGCCCTCAATCCACGTGTTTCCCAAAAAGAAACCCTGTTTTGTCCAGTCACTTCAATATTTTTATCACAACTTAGTTGGTATGCTTTCAGCTTTCGATAAATATAATCTTCATATAGCAAATTCATGTCAAACATTATTGCCAACACATTCTCTCCCCCACCCTTCAAGTCGGGCGAATACCTCAATATAATCAACTTAGCCAAATTGATAGCTTGCCTATATCGCTCCGTATTTCTATCAAATCTTATTTTCTCGAACGTCTTTTCTGTAATATTCCTTTCAGAAACATTCTCAAAATTGAGGAGCAACTTATTTATCCTCACATTGAAATTTGGATTGTGAACAATAGATTTCAAAATCAACAAAGCCTTCCTCAGTATCTGATTCAATGTATTGTCAGCATCAAACACTTGATGCGACACATAAAAACGCTCTTTATGAAAAGCATTTTTCCGGATATGATTGGTAAATAATATTTTGCCCTTTACCTTATTCAAATTCTCATCAGTAGCGCGGTAGTTCTTCCGCAAACCATGTTTATAGATTGTTTCTGTTTCAGTCAAAAACAGGTCGTAATACAGATCAAGAATAGAGGCCGATCGCAACTTCAGTCTCGCATTGGTTATGGCATTTAGCTTTATCAGCTTACAGACACTCAACATATTTATCAAAGCATTGTGCCACTTGTCCTTCGATTCATTATCCACCTTTTCAAAATCAGCTTTAGGCAGCACCTCTATTGTCAAGTTTTTCACTTGAATTACACCTACATAATTATTAAATCGGATCCGTCTGTTCCCTACTGCAAAGTATTTTTCTTTTGTCTTATAGCCATAACTCTCTAAGGCTTTAAAATGGCTCAGCCTGAAATTAGAAGCATCATCCACCCTCAATGTATGATGCTCAAAAACCTGTATTACGTTACTCGGTTTTTTCATAAATCGTTTTAAACGTATCTAAAGTCCACCCCAATGGCATGGTAAAGTTATAAATTAGCTTACTGTCAAACTCCTCAATATCTTCCTGATTATCGGCATCCAAAAAATCAACACCATTCTCTTTTTTCTCTACAAACTTCTTGCCCACAACCAATCTTATCTTCCCCCAATCGCCATAAAAGTACTCTTGCAACAATGGCAATATCTTATTTTGGAATATCAACTTCAGCTCCTCCAATGGTTCTTGCTTGTTCTTAATCGTCATAAAATACGAATGACCAATACAGTAATCCTTGTCCAATAACTTTTCAAGTCTGTCATTAATTTTAGAAAGCATCACCTCCAAATTGATATCCGCACACTTAAACTCATCTAAACTCAGCATTTCTGGCTTCGGATTCATCTCGACAAATGAGAAACGTCTTCTCAGTGCCGTATCCAGAGCTTCCACACTGCGGTCAGCTGTGTTCATTGTGCCAATGATGTATAGATTAGAAGGCACACTAAAGCGCTCTTTGCTATAAGGCAAAATCACCTCTATCTCCTCAGTCTGCCCCTTTCGCTTATCAGGTTCAATCAACGTAATCAACTCACCAAATATTTGAGAAATATTCCCCCTATTTATCTCATCTATAATAATTACGTAAGGCTTGTGAGTATTATCTTCCTTATCAATCCTGTAGTCATAATTGGCTTTAATGTATTCCGCAATAGATGACAGATAAGGCTTCCAATCTCTTATAGTCCCATCAATAAGATAATCTTGAATCATCTGTTTAGTAACAACCATTTGGGTTGCAGTTTCAGTTTGGGGTACTGCAACACAGTTACCACTACCGTTAATTCTCACATTGAATGGTTTCTTCTGCACTGGTGTTTTCAAACTAAATTTTTCTTTCTCCATCACATCGCCTATAAATTGCTTATAGATATCATCAAAAGAGACCACCACCCTCTTATCGCTTGCCTTCTTGGCAATTGATTTAAAAAGACCATCGCACACCTCATATCTTACAGATTCTTCTGCATCCGACTTTACAGGCTTTATCCCTTCAATAAAATCTTCATAAGACAATGATTGATGAAATGTTATAAAAGCAATTTGTCCCTCCCCTGTTTCAGGGTTAAATCGCAATCCTCTAAACCGTTTATTCAGTTTTTCTCTGTTATTAATATGTTCTTTAAGAAAATCATTATCTATAATTTTCAAGGCTTCGTTTATTGTATTGTAGGTCTTTCCTGTTCCCGGAGGACCGTATAGGATGGTGTTTGTGGGTATCATCATTTTTCCATTTCCATTAGGTGGTGTATCAATTTTAAACAGATAGTTTTCAAAGTCTACATTGTTATGCTTTCTAAAACCAGCTTTAACTACTTTATTTAACTCTCTTCTCATTGTATCTATCAAAGAGTTCCACTCTTCACCAGTAAGATTAAAATCATCGATATTATTATAATATGCCTTTGGTTTTCCTTTAAAAGGATCACTATTATCATATAGCTTTTCATTTGAAATAAAACCATACACTCCATTAGGATGTTTCAAATGGATATTAAAACAATAGCGTTGACCAATAATAAAGTTAAGCCTATTGTGTCTTATAGAATAGACGATGCGTTCATCGTTCGGTTTCAGATCCAGCTCCGATATTATCTTTCTCAGATAGTTGATGAAGTTTTGAAACAAAGTAGGTCCGTATTCTGAATCAAACTTGCTCTTTATTTCAAAAAATTGAGAGTCATCAGGGCCATTTTCATTAACCCCCATTACTCCAAGCAAACGTTCATAATATGTATCATAATCTGGGTCTTCAGTCTCATATGGTGTGATATCCGTAAGCGTTTTTGGAACCATTTGATCTTCTATGTACCAATTACCATTCAACTTCCAATCCATCTTTCTAATATGCTTATACTCTTTTCTTGTCTCATCAAATATGTAATCAGATGTTACTAATCCATAGCCAAGTAGTTCGTACCAACCCTTCTTAGCAATTACAATATCCCCAGCTTGCATCACATTCGCAAACTCATCATTTGCAGTAGTATCATTTTTCTTCGAACCATCTCCTCCATAGGCCTTATCAAGAGCTTCCTTTATCTCATCTTTACTTTTATAGCTTTTCAAGTCAACCAACTCATCCCATCCAAGTCCCATAATTTCATTATTATAAAACTCCTCCCAATTTTGGGCTTGTTCTCCAGGTGAATATAACCAATAGCGTTTGTCTTCTCTATTCATAGCTAATTCTAATAGTTTTTCATATTCTTCCTTAGTAGCAGCAAAATTTGTTCCTTGATTACCAACTTTTAAATTTGTCAACTCCTTTTCAGCATCTATTTCATCTTTCAGCAAAGGATAATCTACGATATTGTGAGTAATTTTAATATCTACAACCTCGTTGTTTTTATTCTCTTCCATCCAATATTTGTCGTCTTTAGCAGAAGTTTTTTCATAAGGCTTAGATGTTACTTCCGCCAATGCATAGCAACCAGCGTTCTCTCCGGTAATCCAAATAATTACTTTATCACCTTCTTTTATCGCACTCTTATGTGCTGTCACTGTCCAAGTTTCTACAGCCTCCTCTTTCATCGCTGATTCAAAATCAAACTGTTTTGGATTTCCTTGAAATATCCAATAGTTTACCATCGCACTCATATTTTCCGTCTGAAATAATACATCCTGTGCCAACAGTTTATGATTTGTTCCATCATAATATTGTGGAACATAGCTTTTGACTTGTTCAATTAATTCATTGTCTGGTTTAATATATTTCTCTACCAAGTCATCTATGAGTGAAAGATAATGAGCATACCTTTCATTTATCTTTGCTTTCTTTATCCCTAATAGTTTGCAATAACTATTGTAATAAGAATATTTATAAAAAGTATATTTTTCAGGATTGTGAAAAGTTAAGTAGGTTGATATAGAACGCTCATCTTGGTGATGGCTATGCTTACCTTCAATCTCTTTATATAACACAAGGGACTCCTTACTAAACACTTTCACACGCTCTGATAAATCCCTTTTATCATCAAAAAGTTGTGTAAACAACTCACTTAACTCTTTAGCTTTTTCACCAGCAAGACGATACAGCACTGCTTTAGCCATAGGATACATCAAGTTGTCGTACTTAATGTCTTTTACCTCTTCAAGCAAATCTTCTGCATCAAGGTTGGGCCTTCCTTTATACTTATCAAGAAGTTCCCATTTATACTTCTCGTCTTGCAACTGTTTTTTTTGAATAAGTTTTTTATAATCATCAATCATCAGCTGAACTGGGTCGTTATTTAGAATTGTTTCATTAAAGAGTTTTTCTTTATTCATGGTGTTGGTATCTTATTTCCTACAATTTATTCTCTAATTTATTCTATCTTCATCAGTCGGAATATTCTTCTCCTTACAATACTCCTCTATCTCCGTATCGTTTTCGAAGTAACTGTCACAAAATTCATTCAACTCTTTTTCAGTCGATTTATAATAACGATCACTTGCAGTCATCAGTTTGTCCACCTGTTCTATAAACTGTTCAAACTCATTATTTATCTTACAAAGTTTATCTATGGTTTTAAAATCGAGTTCTCTAAAGC
>DATERO010000003.1:0-2407 GCA_035271465.1 Dysgonamonadaceae bacterium
ATAACTATGGGCTACCATATACATTTCATTTAGGCTTAGCAATTTTGGGTTAGTTTTAATAATCACTTTTGCCTCTTCCACATCAAATGAGCGCACTACGTAAGCAATGGTATATTCTGTGCGGCGAAGAGGTGGATAGAAGTCATTGAGAAGAGTGCGATAGGTATCTCCATTTGATAACCTCTTCAATGGCACATCGCGTGCATCTACATTATCTATAGTGGCAATAATATTTAGTATATCGGCTTTATCCGCAATAGAAGATGTTTCCACTGCCTCTTTAAGTCCGCTCCAGTCTTCACCAAAACTCTCTACTTTGAATTTATCTTTCGTCACATTGAACTTGGTTACTAAATAATTTGCAAATGCATCAGCACGCTGCTCGGCTAGTGTCTTATTTTGAGGGGCTGAGCCTTCGGGTGAGGCATAGCCTGCAATATTGAATTCCGTAATTTCGATATCAGCGTTGCTCATTACTTCGCGGATAATTCTGTCTACTTCATCAAACTTGGTTTGATTGTTTTTATAATCACGAATTAACTCATAGCGCCCAACGACAAAGTTGAACGTAGCAGTATGACTATCGGCACGTGCTTTCACCTCTTCCACTTCGGGCTCTATATATGTGAGAACAAAAACTGGGAACTCAATCGTTGGCACACTTTTCATAATATTGCTTGCTACAAGCAAATCATTGCCTTGATCATAACAGTCGGCACATCCAGAAACCGCATTTTCTACCAATAGTGTGGCTCCTTGCATCCAGTCGCTATATGCTACAGTGGTGCTATACGTAATAGATTGCTGTTTACGGTTATTCTTCTTCAATATTGCTATTGGTTGGGCTTCAATGTTCAACTGTCCGTTGAGGCGCAGTTGACGATTCAACATCTTATTGCGTTTACTACCAGCAAACAAAATAGGTGGTAGTGCAATACGATCTGCACTGTTGGCAACCGAAATAATCACGGGGGTATAAATCACCATATCATTACTGCGTACTGCTACATTATCAAAAATAAATTCAAGATTTACGGTTGCGTTATTACCCACTCTCTCAATTTGTTCGTTTACAATTTTCACTCCCATGGGTGTGGTCTGTGCAAGTGCAGGCAGAGCCAAACATATATATAGCACGAAGAGTGTTATATTTTTAAATAATACTTTTTTCATCCTTTCCGTCATTATTTTATGAAATAAACAAGTGATAGTCCTGCACGGGTTACCCCCCAATAATTATACTTCCCTTCTTTAATGGGCGATCCGCACTTCTTACCGCAATATTCAGTATAGTCTATGCGAGCATATCCTCCTCCTAGGTTCACCTCAAAGTTCCATCTTGGACTCATGACCCATTGATAACCCCAGCTGATGCCTCCTCCCAATAGATAACCTTCGTATCTACGATTTTTGAATGTGTCGAGGCGACCAACGGGTATATCCAAATTACCCACATTGAATTGTGCACCATGTCCATGCACTCCCAAGAAGTGTCCATTAAATGATTCACAGAACCAATAACGGTATTCGGGTTGTACTAATAGGTGCTTAAACTTCTTGTTGTCGTTATAATCGAACCAGTTGAGACCAGCTCCCACATCCAAAGTAGATTTCTTGCCGAGCCCAAACTCTAACTGCAAGTTGGGGGTTGTGGTAGCTCCATAAAGCAAGTTTGTTTTTACAGCTACCTTTTGCGCCATCAGTGTGGAGCAAAAAAAGAACATAGCTATCAAGAACAAACTAAACAAGTTTTGTTGTTTATACATATTTATCAAAAAAATTAGGATTGTATTTATTTTATCAAAACATTCTATTAATAAATAGAATGGCATAACCTAAATGAGCCCATTTCAATTTTACTTTATCTATTTAGCAAGAGCAAAAGCAAAAGTAACATATATTCATCCAAAAGTAACATATATTCATCTTTTTCTTTGTAGTAAAATGTGGAAACTCTTGTAGTAAAATTACTACAAGAGAGTGTTTTTACAATCAAGTAAACACGTTGTTTATCGACTAGGATAAAATAGATAAGATCATCTCTCGTTATTATTCTAAATTCTTCACTCGCTTCAATAAGTTGAAAAACTGAGTCAACATTCTAACACTTTAACTTCTCCTTATTGCAGATGGTTTCTTCATCCTACAAAAGCGCAAACAAGTACTCAATAGCGGTTTTTTCTTGCTACAATTATGCAACAAGGTCTTGTTTATGGTGACTTGATGCTACAAAAGTGCAAAACAGTACTCATTGATGGTTTCTTCATCCTACAAAAGCACAAACAAGTACTCAATAGCGGTTTCTTCTTGCTACACAGGTACAAACCAGTTCGGTTTGGATCAATTCACTGCTACAAAAGTGCAAATGAGTACTCATTAATGGTTTCTTCATCCTACAAAAGCACAA
>DATERO010000004.1:0-4333 GCA_035271465.1 Dysgonamonadaceae bacterium
ACTTTACTAATTAAATCTACATCTTCTTTATACATAGCGTTTAAGTAGTGATATATCTTTGACGGCATTTTAACAACATCTCCGAGATACAATACTTCGTGCTTCCTGATTAGAAACATAAATATGTATACATACAAGAGCGATTTGTTTGTTACTGTTTGTCCTGTAGCTTCGTTTGTTATATCAAAAGCCTTACAAAACCGTTCCATCGTTTCAATGTTGTTTTTAGATAGCTTGCAATGTATTACCTTCGTTTTCATATATCCTCCTTGCTTAGCAATTCTTCTTCTCTCTTCTCTATCTCATAGCTTTTTTTGTGTTCTTCCCATTCTTTTATCGGTATGTTCAATGTCATATGCTCCTCTCCACTGTTTTAATTACACTCTCTATAACCCACTCGCTTTTAGACCAGTTTTCGTACTTGCTTGTTTTTATAAGCCCAGCAAGAGAAAAGAACAGACTCTTTCATTTCCGTCATTCTCTTAATCTCTTCTTGCTCTCTTTTGTTTACTCTTTCACACATTTCTTTCATACTCTTTTCTATGTCTTTTTGCCACTTCTCAAAGTATTCCGCTTGAGCTTGATTGTTAATCTCAAGTGTTGCCGTTTCCTTCATCTTAATCATTTTGCTTTCTCTTTTCATATTCTGATATAAACTTCTTCAAATCCTCTAGGTGCATTTTACAGCCAAATCGCCATTCGCCAGCATAAAAGTAAACAATATCATCGTCATCGTATATTTTAAGCTTCAAAAACATGTTTTCAAAAACAAACTCATCTTTATCATGCGTTATTACTCCCTTCATTTTACACCCCTTTCATTTAACGGTACTTTTGCCTTGCTGTCCTCAATAAAGCTAAGTAGCTCTTTTATATTTATTCCATACTCGATAATTCCATCTTTTAACTCAAAGTAAATAACACCGCCTTCAACCTCTATTTTTACATAGTCATCTTCCAGTGTTGAATTGTACTCGTTATGTCTTATAACCTCTTTACCATCAAACTTTTTTTCTGCACACAAACCTTCTGGCTCTTTCGCCTTCATGGTAGCAATAAGGGTTTCCATTCTGCAAACAGTATCGTTAAGACATTCTATCTCTTCTTCTAACCATTCAAATTCATCTCTCATTCTTTTACTCCCGTTAATCTCCTCGCTCGATACACCCGACCTTTCAAATGCGGATATATCCTCAAAAACTCTTCCCACCCTTTCTCGTGTTGTAAAGCGTGTTCTTCTCTCGTTAAACAAAGCCAGTTCCACGCCTTATCTCTTGCACTCTCATCACTACCCTTTGATACGATATGAGCCAATTCAAGATACCCACCCTTCCCTGAAGCGTCAGAAAACTTTTTCTTTTCTCTCCATTCTTTCTCTGTTAATAAAACAGTACACCCGATATCCGAGTAGTCCAGTGGGTCTTTCTCTAATCCAGACCTGAACGCTTCCCATTCTTTTAATAACCTCACAACGTCCGATTGTGCATTAAAGTCTAGGTTTGCGTACAAAGAGAGATGATACATTAAACCTTCAATGAACCTCGCAACGCTTGCTGTGTTGCCGTCTGATAGCCTTACAGGGCGTTTTTCACCGTTAATTGTATTCTCAACCTTGTCTGCATAAACTTCAAGAAGGTCTAAATACATATCATACTTTTCTTCCTCTGTGGGCTTCTCCATGTTTTGTGATACATAAATACACTCCACGAGCTTCCATGCCGTTTTTAATTGACTGTAGGTGCGAGCCTTCTCTTGTAAATCAAGCTCAATATCTAGATACATATTTCCTAGCTTCTCTTCTCTTTCTGTCTTTTTAGAAAAGAGTCTGTTCACTAGAATATCGTCCGCATTATCTACGGGCTTACATATTATGTATCCGTCCCGAAGGCACGCATTACCTACAAATCTAATTTTCATTAAAACGGTATGTCCTCTTGAAAGCCACCAAACTGTTGTTGTTGTGGCGGTGCATACTGTTGCTGATATTGCGGTGCTACAGGTTGTTGAAACTGTTGTTGTTGATATTGTTGTGATACTTGTGGTTGCTGAAACTGTTGTTCATTCTTATCCGCAAAATCAATAATCTCAATGTTGTAAACTAAATAATTAGTGTACGTAACGTTTTCTTTCTTGTCTTGAGTTATTTCACCCTCGACATAAACACGTCCACCCTTTTTTGCCCACTTTACAATCGTTTCCGCAGTCTTTCCAAATGCAGTACAATTAAAGAAATAAGAAACCTCTTTGTTTTTCTTATCGTTTTGAGCGATAGAGAAGCGAACATAGTTGCTTCCCTGATTTCCTTGAGACATTACCAAATCATTAGTAATGCGACCAATTCCTGAAAATTTCATCTTTTACCTCCTGATGATATACTTTCATATAAAGCCGAACAGAGGAATCGAACCCCTACATACTGACTACAAAACAGCCGTTCTCCCATTAAACTAGTTCGGCAGATGGCTCCGAGAGGTGGTCAGAGCCAAATTACTATTATTCATATAAGGAAGGGCTTTTTGCTAAAAGCCTAAACATAATTACCAGCCCATACGGGCAAGGTTTAACTATACTATACACTATGTATATTTAATTGTCAAGTGTATTTTGCAAAAAAAGTGGTATTTGACATAAAATTTTTATTATGCTATTATACAAATACGGCTTAGACCACACTCATCTAAGACCTCCTTTGACCCCTTGAATTGGCAAGGGGTTTTTTGTTGCCTATATACCTAGAAAGTTTCTCAAGGTGTCTACAAAAATAGACAGTATCCATTGTTTAATTTATCAAAAAAAGTGTTGACATTATTTTAATAGTGTGATATTATAATCATAGTTTGGAAGTAATAAGTAAGATTTTTAGCCTTTTACTTATTGCTTTTAGCAATTACGAGCCTTGTAGGTATCCACTGGCTAAACCCCGAAAGGGGAGTGGTGCTTACAGGGCTTTTTTTTATGCTAAAAGGAGTAAAGCATGAATTACAAAAAACTTTATGAGGAAGAACTTGGTATTAAAGTAAATGGTGATAAATATCATATTCACCATATCGATGGAGACAGGAGTAATAATAGGTTCAGAAACTTATTGTTGTTACCAAAAGAACTACATAGGAAATATCATGCCTTAAAAGATGAGTTGCCACTTGATGAAAAACTTGGCGACTTTATTATGACAGAAATAAACCCAATTGTTGGTATGTCTACAGGAATAAACTCTATGTGCATTAACCTTCTTAAAGATTTTGCAGAAGTATGGGACGAGTGCAAAAAATGGGCTGACTTCAAAGCATACCAAAGGGGCATTATACCTAACATACACAATATAGAACTGGAGGACTAAGCATGACAAAGATACCACAAAGCAATTATACACAAGTACCAAATGTTTTTTTTGATGAGATATTAGAAGGCTTAAACCTTGCTGAAACAAAAGTTTTACTTGCTATAATGAGAAAAACCTTTGGGTGGCAAAAACAAATTGACAGAATATCTTATTCACAAATAGTAAAAATGACAGGCTTATCTAAGGTTTCTATTTCTTCTGGTATAAAGTCTTTGGAGAAAAAAGATATTATTTTTGTTATAAGAAACGGGCAAGAGTGTCTTTATTCTGTGAAGGTATATAGTGAAACTGGTAAAGAAGGTTTACTAGTTAGCAATGAGGAAAGTGAAAGAGAAATGTTTAACCGTTTAAGTAACTTTACTGGTACTGGTAAAGAAGGTTTACAGGTTTGTGATAAAACTGGTAAAGGTAGTTTACACACAAAAGAAAGTATTTTAAATAAACTAGATAAAGAAACTATTACACAACAACTTCCTAACTTATCTTCTAAACTTATCACAAAAGAAACGAGTAATAATAATGACTCTCCTTTCCAAACAAAAGAAACTAATGAAGCTATAGAAACTACAAAAGAATCTAGAAAAGAAACTAACAAAAAAAAAAGAAAAGGCTAACGCCTTGCCTACGGCAAATGAATCTTTTTATAAAAATATAGAATCAATCTATTTTGAAAACTATAAATCTCTTTTTGAAAAAGGAAAGTTGCAAATAGAAGTACCAGCGTATTCTTACGCAAAGAACAGGTCTATACTTTCTCGGTATAAAAACTATGACGAATCTTTATTAAAAAAAGTATTAGATAATGCAATGGACGATAAGTGGATTGTTGATAATGGATACGGTTTTAATCAAATCTTTTCTGAAAATGTGTTTAACAGACTTGTAAACGTAAAATCTAAAGATGACTTAATTCCTGTTCAAAACAACTGTGCTAAATGCGGTTTTCCGCTACAAAATAATAAATGCCTATTTTGTGGGTAGAGGAGTAAA
>DATERO010000005.1:0-9144 GCA_035271465.1 Dysgonamonadaceae bacterium
CTCTAAATACTTGCATTTCCAACTTTTTACTATCTTTGAATTGGATATATAACAAAAATAGAAATAACTAGCCTTTAGATTATGATATACAGATTTTTACTCGTTTCTGATGAGGTTCATGATTTCAGAAGAGAAATTAAGATTGATGCGGATGCTACCTTTTTTGATTTGCATGAAATTATAATGGATTGTAACGGTTACGAAAATGCTGAGATGACTTCTTTTTTTATCTGTGATGATGAATGGCGAAGAAAAGAAGAGATCTCTTTAGTAGAGATGGAAACTTATTCCGATGTTGATTCGTATGTAATGGAGGATGAGGTTTTGTCGGATTGGTTAGACGAGGAAAAACAGAAGTTGATGTTCGTTTTCGATTATTCTAATGATCGAGGTTTTTATATCGAATTAGCAGAAATGATTTTGGGTAAAAATCAACCTAAGCCTACTTGTAAAAAGCAAGGAGATGCACCGTCCCAGTTTTTGAAGAAAGAGGATATAAAGGATTCAAAACCAATGTCAACACCAACTCCCCTAATTGATCTAGATGATGATTTTTACGATAATGACGGATTCGATTTAGATGAAATAGATGTTGATGGATTTGAAGGTTTGGATGATATTGAACCTGATGATAGCGATTTGGAATTTCCTGAAGATGATTTAGAGCTGATATAAATGAAGAAACTACTCGTTATCCTGGGCCCTACGGGCGTAGGTAAAACGAACTTGAGTATAGAAATTGCACAACATTTAAAATCACCCATTATTTCGTCTGATTCAAGACAAATATTTAAAGGGATGACCATTGGTACGGATGCACCCACTGCTGAACAATTAGAAAAAGTCACTCACCATTTCATTAGTAAGCTTGCGATTGATGAATATTTCAGTGCAAGTCAATTTGAAGATGAAGCAATAGAACTACTTTCTCAATTATACCTGCATCATGATTGCATTGTCATGTCGGGGGGCTCAATGTTGTATATTGACGCTGTGACTAAAGGAATAGATGATGTACCTGATATTGACCCTACACTTCGAAAGCAATTGACGGATTTATATGAAAAAGAGGGAATTGATCCACTACGACAACAACTAAAGTTGAGAGATCCCGAATTTTATAATCAGGTTGATTTGAAAAACCCTAAACGTGTTATTCACGCTTTAGAGGTTTGCATAATGACGGGTAAACCTTATTCATCATTTCGCTCGAATACAGTTAAAGAAAGACCTTTCGAAATTATAAAAATCGGATTAACACGACCACGTGAAGAGTTGTATGAAAGAATAAATACACGCGTTGATCAGATGATTGAGAGAGGGCTACTGAATGAAGCCAAAAGTTTTTACCCCTATAAACATCTTAACTCACTTAATACAGTTGGCTATAAAGAGCTGTTTAAATACTTTGATGGCGATTGGACATTAGAATTTGCTATTGATAAAATAAAACAACATTCACGCAACTATGCACGTAAACAATTGAGTTGGTTTAATCGTGATAAAGAGATACATTGGATTAATTTATCAGATGAAAATGTGGATTCAAAAAAGGAGATAATAAAACAACTCTACTTAATATAGACCATAAAGATAATGTAGGTAGACTGTGTGTTTGAGATGAACATCTTGCATTTTAATTTGTTTATTATAAACAGAATGTAATTAAAAATAATAAACTTAGCTATGCAACCATTATATCTCCCAATTGATCCTGATTTTTACGAATTGTTTGAAAAGGAAAAAGAAAATGATTCAACAAAAGTCGTTTACTTTGGAGAGGGTACTAACCTCGAAGAGGTAAACAGCAAAATTGACAAAATAGAAAACAGAAACGGAAATGCTTACTTCATGATTTTTCAAAATGGAAATGAAGTACGTGTTGACCGTATTATTGTTTACAATGGCAAACCTGGACCAGCTTTTGATGAGTATCAGGCTTTCGCAAATGAATGTTTGTCATGTAAGGCTGGTTATGAAGAGTAGTTATTGAATAATATATTAATACCTTTGCGAAACATTCTCAACTATTACAGCGTTACGAGTGGATAGATGTTTTGGGAAAAACGAAAGTTCTCTCGTCAAAAGTATTATCTGATAGACATCATATAAACACATTTTCAATCTCAACCAATACACCTTTTAAGCGTTAACACATCAAGTAAACGGAAAAATAATTTATCTTTGCTATACTATTAAAAACAGTAATTTATTTCATGGCTCTTAGACAACATCAACGATTAAAGCAAACACAGCGTTTATCTCCACTTCAGATGCAGGTGATTAAGCTTATTGAGCTTAACTCTATTGAGTTAGAAGATAAAATCAAACAAGAGCTGGAGGAGAACCCCGCTTTAGACGAAGTTATCGAAAAAGATGAGGTTGATCATGATGTGAAAAATGATGAGGATGATTATGCTGAACTTCTTTCTGAAGAAGACATAGTAAAAGGAGATTACACTTCAGAAGAAGAGATGCCCGACTTCCGTTTAAGCTCTTCCGGTGTTTCATCTTACGACCAATCCAAAACTGATTTCACAGACTTTGCTTTATCTAGCAACTCCTTGCAGCAAACTTTATTAGAGCAGATAAACTTACAAAACTTAAACAATAAAGAAATAAAAATTGCCGAGTATATTATCGGCAATTTAAATGAGAATGGGTATTTAGAAAGCACACTTCAATCTATTTCCGATGATCTTATTTTTCAACAGAATATTGATACAACACAAGAACGGATTGAAAATGTGTTAGAGGTAATTCAGGGATTAGAGCCTGCAGGTGTTGGTGCACGTAATTTGCAAGAATGTTTATTACTCCAGTTGAGTAGAAAAAATCAAACCGAAGTAATAAAACTTGCTACACTGATATTAGAAACCTGTTTCGAGGAGTTTACCAAAAAGCATTATAGTAAAATACAAAGTCAGCTGGAGATTTCACATGAAGATCTGCGTGATGCTATCGATACTATTATTGCACTTAATCCAAAACCAGGCAATATGTGGAGTGACGCAATGGAGTTAGCTATGGCAAACATTACTCCGGATTTTATTGTTGAAAATGATGGTTTAGAAATAATTTTATCGCTCAACAATACTAATATACCACCTTTGCGTATTAATAGAGGCTTCTCGGAAATGATGAGAGGTTACAACGAAAATAGTAAAAGTATGTCGGATGATAATAAACAAGCACTGCTATTTATGAAGCAAAAAGTTGACTCTGCTCGCTGGTTTATTGATGCTATACAGCAACGACAAATTACTATGCAAACTACCATGCAAGCAATCATTGATATTCAGCACGATTTTTTTATAACGGGAGATGAGACTAGTTTAAAGCCTATGGTACTTAAAGATGTAGCTGAGAAAACGGGATATGACCTTTCAACTATATCACGTGTGAGCAATAGTAAATATGTGCAAACAAATACGGGAATCTTTAGTCTAAGATTCTTTTTTTCTGAAGCTATGCAAACCGAGAGCGGTGAAGATGTTTCATCACGAGAGGTTAGAATAATAATGAAACAAATGATTGAAAAAGAGAACCCTAAGAAACCTTTAAACGATGAGGAAGTAACCAAAATGTTAAATGATAAGGGTTATTTGATTGCACGGCGTACTGTTGCAAAGTATAGAGAGCAATTAGGTATTCCTGTAGCTCGATTAAGAAAAGAATTATAAATTTGGAATTAATAAAAAATAAATGAAACTATTTTCACAGTTTATATCCAGTGTTTTTCAGCCACTCTTAATGCCTATTTATAGTGTGGCATTACTATTTATATATACTCACTTCAAGTTTATATATGCGAACCAATTCTATGCTTTATTTATCCCTACCGTTTTGTTCACTTTCTTAATACCTGGGGTATTAATATACATGATGCTTCGAGTTGGTATAATTTCCGATCTCTCACTGCTAAAGCGTCGGGATAGGTTTGCACCATATGCAGTCACAATGCTGTCATTTGGGTTTCTGATCTATTATTTTTACAACTTAGGGTTACCAATGTGGTTTTTGATGATGTTGGTTGCACCAATTCTTACAATGATAATAGCAACAGTCATTACTGTTTGGTGGAAAATTAGTGCACACATGTTTGGCGTATCTAGTCTTATAGGTGGTGTTATGTCTATTTCCTATTTTATTGAAAAATCAAATCCATACATCCTTTTTATGTTCTTGTTCTTGATAGCAGGAATGATTGGTGTATCTCGACTAATATTGAGAAGACATACACCAAATCAAGTTTATGCTGGTTTTTTATTAGGGTTTGTTGTCTCGTTTACTTGTATATGGATAGGTTCGTGATGTAATAGCTAATGAAATATAGAAATAATCATTATATTTACAACTCCTAAATAAACTAACTTAAAAACATTGAGATTATGAATTTTCCTGAAAATTTAAAGTATTCAAAAGACCATGAATGGATTCTTGTTGAAGGAAATAATGCCACTATTGGTATTACAGAATTTGCACAAGATGAATTAGGTGAAATTGTGTTTATTGATGTTACAGGCGAGGGCGAAACCATCGATAAGGGTGAAGTCTTTGGTAGTATCGAAGCAGTAAAAACAGTATCAGATCTTGTTATGCCTGCTACGGGTGAGGTATTAGAAATAAACCCAAAGCTTGAAGATGCTCCAGAACTTGTAAATACAGATCCGTATGGCGAGGGGTGGATTATCAAAATTACATTGAATGATGAAAAGGATTTAGAAGACTTGCTTGATGCAGCTGCTTATAAAGACTTTATTGGGAAATAAAAACCCATAGATTATTTTAAAGAGGGTGTCTAAAAATTAATTATATACTGATTAAATTTTAGGCACCTTTTTTATATGGGGGCACTCAATTCTTTTAATTTTTTCTTTATTCGGTTTTCATTAATCATTTCATTGGTAAATTTACAGAATATGATTATTTTTGAAAACCTTTTTTATTAAATGCATTAGGCATCAATAAAAAAGCTCTTCACAAAAAATAAATATATAAACTCAAAGATATATGCAACCAATAGTAAGCATCATAATGGGTAGTACATCTGATTATCCAGTGATGGAAAAAGCTGCCAAGTTTCTTGACGAAATGGATATTCCTTTTGAAATTAATGCTTTATCAGCCCATCGTACACCAGAAGCCGTAGAAAGCTTTGCTAAAAATGCGCAAGCAAATAATATTAAAGTAATTATAGCAGCAGCAGGTATGGCTGCTCATCTACCAGGTGTGATTGCTTCAATGACCTCCATCCCTGTTATTGGAGTACCAATAAATGCTACGCTGCAAGGACTTGATGCATTATTGGCAATTGTGCAAATGCCTCCCGGAATTCCTGTTGCTACTGTAGGTATTAATGGTTCATTGAACGCTGCAATTTTAGCTCTTCAAATTTTGGCAACAGACAATACTGAGTATCAAGCAAAATTAACTGATTACAAGGAAGGTCTGAAAGAGAAGATTACGCAAGCTAATCAAGATTTATCGGAAATTAAATTTAAAAACAAAACAAATTGAATAGCAACTATAAGCGTACCAGTCTCGAAGAGATGAAATCCATTATTGAGCTTGAAGCTCAATCAATTCGCAATATTCCTATTACAGAAATGTATAATGAAGCTGTAGATATAATTGTGGAGCAAGTGCACAATCAAAATGGTAAACTTGTAATAAGCGGAATGGGTAAAGCGGGACAAATTGGTCAAAACATAGCAACTACTTTTTGTTCTACTGGTACTCCTGCTATTTTTTTACATCCAAGTGAAGCACAACATGGCGATTTGGGTGTATTACAACGCAATGATGTATTGCTTTTGATAACCAATTCAGGGAAAACACGTGAAATAATAGAGTTGCTAAGCTTGGCACGTAACATATATTCTACTATTCCTGTTATCGTTATCACGGGCAGTTCAGATAGTATATTGGCAAATATGGCAGATGTATATCTTTATACGGGACATCCCGAAGAGGTTTGCCCATTGAAATTAACTCCAACAACATCCATTACTGTTATGACTGTCATGGGTGATCTCTTAGTAATAGAAACTATGAAAAGAATCAGTTTCAACGAAGCTGAGTATGCAAAAAGACATCATGGTGGCTATTTGGGCGATATGTCACGATTAAAGAGTAACAAAGAATAGCTCCTTATTTCGATACTCTAAACATTATTTTATAGAATTAAATTTACTTAGCTCCTATTAAAGTTACATACAAGTGACTTTAGTGGGAGCTATTTATCAAGAGTTACTCCACTATTAAATTCAATTAAACATTTGAGTTTTATTTTCTGTTTTATTGAAGAGTAATATTTTTCAAAAAATCTAAGAATCAATCATTCATAGCGATTGGATGACTACTTTTGATTGCTACTTAAGAATAGAAATATATATATATGAAAGATAATCTAAAACAGTTAGATAATAAATATGAACAGGTAAACCCCAGAATAGTATTCCCTATTGTTGCATTGGCTTTGCTAATGATAACGGTGGATTCTACAATTGTTGCAACTGCATTGCATGCTTTGCAAGTTGATTTGAAAACATCGGTGAGTTGGGCAGGATGGACATTAACGGCCTACTCATTTGGGTTTGTGTTGATGCTTCCATTGAGTGCAAAGCTAAGTGTCAGATTTGGTAATCGTCCCGTTTTTTTAATTTCTGTAGCAACATTTACACTTGCATCCTTGCTTTGTGGGCTTTCAACCAATATTTATATGCTTATTGCTATGCGTGCTATTCAAGCCATTGGAGGTTCAGGGCTTACTCCATCAGCAACAGGAATAATAGTGAATCATTTCAACCAATCTCGTGATAAGTTTTTGGGTCTATTTGGAAGCATCTTTGCAATTGGTGGTATGATAGGTCCAATATTTGGAGGAATATTTGTTACCTATGCATCGTGGCAATGGATATTTTATATCAATATACCGTTTGGTTTAACAGTTTTGTTTTTTGCTATGCGCTTTATTCCTAAAGCACCTCCTGTTGATAACAGTAAAAAGAATTTTGATTTTCCAGGACTAGTATTGCTGGGACTTGGTATTATCACAGCTATGTATGCGACCACCTATTTGGGGGAAGAAGAGTCCTCCTTTCAATCGCCACTTCTTATTGGTTTAGTAATTGTTTCCATTATTTCTTTTACACTCTTTTTTCGTCATTTAAAACGTGTTCAATTTCCATTTATCAATCCTGAGTTCATTTACGGTAAAGGCTTTGGAGCAGTTAATCTCATTAATGTAATACACACGGGTATGGTTATTGGGAGTGCATCACTCATTCCTTTTTATGCAGTAAGTAGGTATGGTATCAGCGATCTTAATTCAGGTTTATTATTGGTCTTTGAGGGTACTGCTTCAGTTGTGATGTCAATAATCATGAGTATTTATTTACGTCGTACTGGCTATCGAATTCCTTTGTATGTTGGATCTGTAATTTTAGTAACCGGTGTAGCTCTACTTTTCTTTGAGCCATTACATATTTTTTCTCCTTTTTCATGGTTGTCAATGAGCACATTTTTAATAGGATTTGGGTTTGGAGTGATGAGTCCAGCTGCGCGAAATGCAGGCATTCAGTTAGCACCTGAACAGTCTTCCAATCTTGCTGCCATTCGTTCACTTGGTTTGCAAATGGGACAAATAATGTCTATTGCCATTGCAACCTCTATTATTGCGGCTGCAACATCCCCTTCTCATGCACAAGCATTTGTCTATTTAGGTCTGGCCGTAATTTTGTTGGTTACCATTCCAATAATATCTCGTGTGCCTGAAAATCGTGGTTCGTGGTAATCTATTTTTTATAAGCTTCACTCAATCCGCATTAAGGGAAATATTATTAAAAACAATTTGTTATCTCTTGCTTGAAGTGGATATAAAAAAAGCAACCCAAGAAAACTTTCTTGGGTTGCTTTTTAAATAGATATATCTCTAAAGTGGTTTAGTTGTTATACCAACCGTCCACTAATGTTTTATTCGCTTCGTACCACATACGTGCACCAGCTTCATTACCATTCTCATCGATAGTACTCATTAAATCATTTAACTGAGCATCACTCAAGTGAAAGTTTTTGAAGTATCCTGCAGCTTGTGGCATATCTTCTTCAAATCCTCTACGTGAAAGAATTGCACACACATCTGTAGGATAGATTCCTTTTGGATCTTCCAAAAATTTTAAGTCATACTGTGTCCATTTAATGTGAGGTTTCCATCCTGTTATAACAATCCAATCTTCATTTCTCGTTGCTTTTTGAAGAGCAGCAACCATTGCAGGTCCGCTTGAAGTTATTTGTTCAAAGTCCAATCCGTATTCTTCAATAGCTTCATACGTGTCTTTATGGATACCTGCACCGCTATCAATACCAATTATTTTACCATCAAATTTTTCTTTGTTTTCGTTCAATTCTTCAATGGAGTTGATTGGCAAGTAAGATGGTACAACTAATCCAGTAGTTCCTTCACTAAAAGACTCACCCAGTTTTACTAGTTTGTCACCGTAATCTTCCCAGTAGTGCTTATGTGTATTGGGCAACCATGCATCCATGAACACATCACCTTTGGAGTTTTCTTTTGATAACTCAGCAAAAATTAAACCTGGATCTAAGTTTGTTAACTCTACTGTGTAGCCTTGTTCTTCAAGAGCTACTTTCGACAAGTGCGAATATGCAACAGCTTCTACCCAGTTTGGATATAAAATTGTTACTTTTTCTTTTCCATCATCACTGCTTGTACATGCCGCAAAGGATGCAATTAAACCTACTATCAAAGCTAGGCTTAATAAATTTCTAAACTTCTTCATAATTAATAATATATTTATATTTGAAACTTTATTGTTTTTATTCGTTTTTATTTATTTGATTTTTATTTGCAAAAGCTTGAGTAATGCGGTCAAGTATAATTGCTAAGATAACAATTCCAAGTCCCGATTCAAAACCTTTTGCAACATCATTTTGCTGAATGCCCTGATATACAATGCTTCCAAGACCCCGTGCACCTACCATTGAGGCAATAACTACCATAGATAGTGACAACAGAATAACTTGATTGACTCCTGTCAATATAGTTGGCATTGCAAGTGGTAATTCAATTTTAAAGAGAATTTGGTTTTCTGTTGCTCCAAATGCTCTTCCTGCTTCAAT
>DATERO010000006.1:0-4072 GCA_035271465.1 Dysgonamonadaceae bacterium
GGTTCTAACAATCTTAATTTTACATTCTGCCCATCCATTACAGACTGATCTTCATGAATGCATGCAAGAATAGTATTCTTTGTTGATGATTGAGATGCGGTTATTGCGGTATGAAACGCGCTATTCCTTGGTTTACTGTATGCTTCAATAAATGCTTCATCACTGATTGATTGCTGAAGACCTGAAACAACATTTTCTCCAACTGCTTTAACTGGAACAGCTTTAGACTTTCCCTGTTGGTAGGATGATAATTCTTTCATTGGGATATTTTCAACTGTTGCTGTTTGCCCCTGATTGTTGTTGATATATTTTGCTGCAAGTTCATACGATTTTTCAAGCAATGTCAATTGTTCTTCCGTTGAAGATTGCATAGTTTCGCTCTCTCTCAATCGTGTTTCAAGTTCTGTAACTCTTTCAAATAATTCCTCTTTCTCCAGATCCTCGGCAGGTCCTTCATAAAAGTTTTCTAACTGGCGATTAATCTGCTGATATTTGTTTGCGGATGTGTATATGGGTGAGTTATTAGCTTTTGGTTGGTTTGGTTGATTGTCTTGATTGTAATATGCGTTGCTGTTTTCATCTTCTTGAGAAGAACTGTTTTCCAAAGCACTATCAAAACCAAAATCCTGAAGTGTTCGCATGCGCTCTTGGTGTTTAATTCTCAGGTCTTCCTGTTCGTATGCTTTCTTTTTATCACTTAGAATTTCATCTTTACCCGGAAGTGGCAACTCTGCATTAAAAGTACTGATGTTATCTGACCCTTCTTCTTTCTTGCTTGATGGAGCAAATATCAACCATAGGCTACCGATAAAAGCAAGTATCATAATCGGAAAGATTATAAGTTTCTTCCTTTTCTGTAACTCTTGTGGAGTGAGCTCTCTTTTTGCTTTTTGCTCCTTCTTTTCTGTTTTTATTATATCTTCATTCTGTTCCATAGTTGTAACTGTTTTGCTCATACATTGATTCTTGTTCAGTTTTTTCTGATTGGACAGGCAACTCTTTTATTTGAATGCTGGCTTTGTCACTACTTTTCATCTGATACAATGATGAAATGGTTTGATACAGTGAAAATAGTCCGCAACTTATCAAAAAGAGAATTACCAAAATGATGCGTGTCTTTTTGGGTATTCTTTGGCAGCCTGCTTTAAGTTTTTGATCCGCACGCTGAATGGCTTTTTTTATTGATTTGTCTGACATAGCTTTATCGTTTTAATACTTGTAAATCTTTATTTTCTTTAATCTCGAATGCTTCTATGGTGAAACCGTGTGGGTTGTTATCACTTCTGACCGAATTTAATAACCGACATTGGGTGATAAGGCTTCGCTCTGTTATATTGCTTTCACGAATAATAGTTTGTCTTGCATAGGTTGATACTTTGTAGGGATAGGTATCAAAGTCGCAGACTATACTATCTACATGTAAAGTTTGATTGACGTTCCCAGATATGATTCTATTATAGTAACCATTCTCTGAAAGGTTCTTGTAATGAATAAAAGCACTTTTATCTGCAAGAAACAGGGAGCGCTGTATGTTGGATTCTATCGCATTTTTATCGGGTGATAGGGTGTAGAAAAGCTCATGAAATCTTTTGACATGCTCTTTTGCTTCTACAGGTCTGTTTTGTGAGAGCTCTTGTGATAATGCTAACATTAATGATTTGCCATCATCAAGCACATAAATTTTCTCTCGCTGTTTTTCTGCAAATTGATAGGATTTCCACAGTGAGTAGCTCACTATTACGGTACACATTAACAGAAAAATTATTCCAAAAAGGCGTATCTTCTTAAAACTTGTTTCTATATTTTTTAATGACTTAAATTCCATACGATGATTTATTTTTTAATGAGATTTCCAGAGATGTTTCCTACTGTTGCTCCTGCTACTCCACCTGCAATACTTCCACCTACACTTGCTGCTCTACTTATGTTTCTATTCATTCCGGTTACCCCTCCTGCCTGAATAATCCAGTTGGCTACTGTGGGTACTGTGAAATATCCCACAATGCCGATAATCATGAATATAATGTAGATGGTGTTTGAGCTGTCTGGAATAAAGTTTGGGTCGGATAATGCTTCAATATCTTTCGTGAGCATTAATACCTGAATGCGGGCTAAAATAGAACTGAAAAGATCAGATACTGGCAACCATAAATAGATGCTGATATACTTGGTAAGCCATTGTGTGAGGGTTGCTTGAAAACCATCATACACTGACAATGCAAAAGAGATAGGTCCAAGTATGGATAGCACAATTAAATTGAATGTTCGCAATGTATCAATCACCAATGCGGCAGCATTAAAGAGTATCTCTAACAGTTCACGTAAAGCATCTTTTACAGACTTTTTCACATTGTGCATACCTCTCTCGACATACATTCCCATCATAGTAACCAAGTCTGTAGGTGACCAGCCTAAATCATCCAGCTGTTTGTCGAACTCTTCGTTGGAGACAAGATAGGCTGTTTCAGGATTGCGCAGCATGGCCTCATACTCTAATTTGTCTTTTTGATTCTGATATTCATTCATATCAAAAGTTTGTCCTTCTAATATCTGATGCGTTCCTTTTACAATGGGTGATAAAACATTGTTTATTGTTCCTAAAACAAATGTTGGGAAAAACATGATGCATAAACCAATTACAAAGGGGCGCAAGAGTGGATAAACATCAATAGGCTCAGCTCTGGAAAGAGCTTGCCAAACCCTGGAAGCTATGTAAAACAATGCTCCGAATCCAGCTAATCCTTTGGCAACACCTGTCATGTCGCTGTACAGGGGAATCATTTCCAAATAGAGGTTTCTTAAAACCTCGTGTAAGCTTCCAAAGTCGACGGCAAGCAGTATCATAATTACCAGTATTTATCATTTGCACTCCCGTAAAGTGCTATGACACGCTCTGTGTCATTAATTTTCTTTGAACGCAGGTAAGAAACTGAAATATTCTTACGTGTATAATAAGATACCAGATTTCTATAATTGCTTATGGAATCATAGGCTTTGTCTATCCGATCCATTCTTTCTGCATCACTCATGGAGAGTCCATTGATATTGACGATGTTTTTTAGCTCTGCCAATATATCTGCACTTTCATCCAATAGCATGGCATAACCGTGAGCAATTGCCGTTAGCTCGTCTGCTCTAAAGTTTGTGTCTGATAGCATCAGCTGAAAATTGTTGACATAGATATCCTTAATCTCACCTAAGAGCAATAAAGTTTTTTGTACTTTCCTTGCATCTTTAACCAGGTGATTGACTGACTTTAAAGCATCATAATATTGTTTGCCTTGTTCATACACTTTTTTTGTTTCTTTAAAGGTGTCTAATGTATTGCTCACAGTCCTTGAGGTTTGAGCTAACTCTTTGGTCGTATTTAAAATGCTTTGGGCAATATTACTGGGGTCGATTACTGCAAATTGTGCTTGTGCATTTTTTGTAATCAAAGCAATGACAATGAATAGCAGGATTGTTTTTATTCTTATTTTCTTCATCGTTTAAACTGTTTTATTTTGAGTTTCTTTTTTCAACCGCTAATTGTTTTATAGCTAATTCTATGTTGCCGTCTAATTTCTCGGTAAGCTGAAGTAGTTCAAGCTTTTCACTCTCTTCAGTGGTATAAGTGTAATACTCTTCTAAGCTTACTTCTGTTGCATATACAGCCGAATGTGAACCTCCAAGACCAATCCATACTTCTTTGTATTTACGTTTGGGATGATTGGAAAGATTGATAGAAAGTATTTGTGATTTTTCTTTTTCTGATAGACCCAATAATTTTTGAATACTGTCAAACTTATTCATGTACTTTCTTTGATCTAAAAGGATTTTGCAATCACTGTTATTGATGATGGATTCCTTGACAATGTCAGATGAGATAATATCATCTACCTCTTGCGTTACTACAATTGCTTCACCAAAGTATTTACGAACCGTTTTGAACAAATATTTGATATACTCTGCCATTCCCTCTTTTGCAATGGCTTTCCAAGCTTCTTCAATCAAAATCAATTTTCTTATACCTGGTAGTCTGCGCATTTTGTTGATGAAGACTTCCATAATGATGATTGTTACAATCGGGAAA
>DATERO010000007.1:0-9274 GCA_035271465.1 Dysgonamonadaceae bacterium
TCATATCTATATCCATCTGTTTCTTTGTTTTTTGCAACAATAACATCCTTCGGCAAATAGAAATTTTTGCCGTTATATGATATCCTGTCTCCTTTTTTTAACTCGACATAAGTATCTAACTCGAAATTAAAAGAAAGAGAATGTTCATGAGTGTCGAGGTCTCTAAATTCTCTCCCATCACTCGTGAATTCTAATATTTCGATTGCTCCTCTATATATCTTCATAATCTATCTGCTGGATTGGGTTCTTCTAAACTTAGAATAAACTTACCAATCCTCCCATTAAATTGTTGAAACTGTCTACAATCTTTATAGATTGTTTTATACACCGTGTTGCCTGTGAATATTGTTTTTATATTCAACCGTCCTGTGGCTAATTCCTGGCAAAATGAATTATACCTGCTTAAAAAAGTCGCTCTGTCTGGTGCAGTAATGTTTATCGATAACTGTAAACTTCGTTCGTCTAGTTTTGGATTCTTTACACTTACCCTTTTACCATTTTCCGTCCTCGACTTGTTTTCGGTAAAATCCTTAATAGGTGGAGGTGTCATCAGCGATGAAAGAGATGTCTCATCCATCGTTATACCCCACGTTTGATATGCATCCTTTCCATTTATTGTCAGTTGTCCAACCATGTTGCACCCTCCCCTTCTACTGTTACGCACGCAACCCAGCTTTTACGAATATTAGCCGTAGCTCCGTGCATTAAAATTACTACATGATAACCTTCTGTAAATTCCAACTCTCCATGAGAATTTATTAGAGCTATATTTTTGTTCTTCGCTATCACGTTTTCCTTGTTTACAAATATATTATATTTCTCGAAATCTCTCTCACTAAACCACTCTAAGGATGGAAAGTTGTGCTCTATACAAAATTCCCTCCCCTGCGGACTAAAAAACAACTTAACGAGTTCCTCTTCTGACTTCACATTAACTGTTTTGTTGCAAGCACCCTTCTTTATAGCATCATCAATCACTTTCATAAATTACTTGTATTTTTTACAATTTTGTCTAATCTCTCATTCGTTTCAACCAGCAAAGCGGTATTCTTCTTAATACTCTCGAGATGTGAAACCTGTAAAAATATCAATTTGTACGTTTCGTCCGCTACTGACTTAATCTCTTTATTGGTATCGGAAATGGTTATTGCACTCATCTGAATACCATTCAGCTTGCCATCTATCGAGCTTGCCTGTTCCTGTGTAATCTTTTCATATGCTCCATAAGTAGCTGCCCCCTGTGTTTCACCAGCACCTTTAAAATACTTTCCAGCCCACCCGAATTCTCTTTCAAGACGAGCGAGCTCTTTTTCTGCCATCTCTTCAAGTATTGCCTGCTCGTACGCATCTATCATCCCACCGCTCTTCATGAATTCCATCATCTGGTTGCGGAAATTCTCCATAAACTTACTTGTCTCTATGCTTCCCTTTATGGCTTCCATAACCATCTTTTTTATCATGTCAGTAACGAAGTCTTTTGCCGTCTTCGCGCTATCTTTTCCAGCGTCAAACATAGAAGCATAAGCACTTGCAAAGTTTTCTATTGCCGATTGTACATCTTCACCAAAGATAGCATCAATCGCCTTCTCTTTGTTTTCTGCGATTAATCTGTCTATCTCTTCAAGCTCCTTTTCCCATTCTGCTATCCTCTTCTTATTGGTCTTTTTCTTAGCCTTTTCCTCGGCTATCTGCCGCCTTAGTGCTATCTGTCGTTGTTGCAATAACTTATTTTGCTGCTCTATTAATCGAGAAGCATCAGCACTATAAGCTCTCTCAATCTCTTTCCCTAAATTATTGTACGAAACAGTCAACTGGTCGATTTGCTCCTGAAGTCTTTTGATTCTCTTTTCCTTAGAAGAATCAAACATCCCCACAATGCTATCCGTAACACTTGTAATTCCTCTTGCGAGGTTTTTAGTGCCACCTATTATATCGCCAGAGAATATCCTTGAAACGCCAGCACCAGCCTCCGCTGCGCCACTCGCTATATCAAGGATGTTGTTTGCTGCCTCTGCTGCCTCATCGTTAAATATTCCGATAAAGCTGATAGCAATATTTCCAAGCTCCTCAAACTGATTAATAACATTTTGAATGCTTACGGCAAGCTCTGCCATAGCATTTTGAAAGTTTATTCTATATTCATTAATTCTATCCTCACTTAACCCCGATTCCTCCGCCTCTTTGAGGTCTTTATATGCGCTTATCGCCTTTTCAAGCGACTCCGCAAGTGCTAATCCAGGTTTCCTTTCCCTTAGTATAACATCCATTTCAAGCAACGCATCCGTAAGTGGTTTAAGTTGCTCGGGACTCATACTATTTGCGGCTAATTCTATGTATTTAGCCAACTTATCTCTTAAAATTTTTATAGCGCCGACACTTTTTTCATCGATATTGGAAAAAATCTCAGCAAAATCTATTTTTCCCCTAAATTCCTCAACAGCGAGCCTATCGAGGTCTTCCAAAAGTACTCTAAAAAGATTATCCTCCTCTGCTTTTGTTCTTGCTTCCTTAGCTTCTTTGTTAAATTTATCTATTAGTGCATTTTTCTTCTCTTCAAAGTTTCCCCACCTGATTAAATACTCTATCCTTGCTTCTTCTTCGGCTTTAAACTGTTCCTTAACAGCTTTTTCATTCTCTGATAACATCTTTTTGTTGAACTCTCGGACTTCTTCGATTATTCTTTCTGTGTTTTCTCTCGTTATTCTCGGGAAAATATAGTAATCAGGCGTTTCTTCTTCTTTTATAGAAACCCTATATCTATCTAGTTCCTTTTCTGCCCTAATAATCCTTTGTCTTGCTTCTTCCCATTCCTTTGCTGTATTTTTTTCTGTCAATAATCCTAATGCTTCCTCTGCATTTTTCTTTTCTTCTTCCCAATAAGCCTTGTTCTTTTCCACAGTTGTTCCTATTGTCGTACCATATTCCTCTATTTGCTTATTTAAATGTAAAATTTGTTTTTCATATAGCTCAAGTTGTGCAGTCCTTGCGAATTCATTACCAGCCCAAATCGATTGTTCTTGACTTGCCAACTCGTTATATTTCTCTTGTAACTCATTCCTTTGTTCAATAAGCCTTGCACGTTTTACTTCATTTGACACTGCATTATAAGAACTCAAAAGCATAGCATTTTCTTGGTCTTTTAATCCAGATATGTGTTTCTCAAGCGCACCTATCATCTCATTTGCACTAATAAATATGCTTTCACTCCATTTTAACCCAAGTATTCTATTCAATTCTCCTCTTTCCGAGAAACTCATTATTTTCCCAGATTGCAAACGGTTCAACAGTTCCTGTGCAGTGGCTATCTCATATCTTATTTGTGCACGTGTTTTGAGCTCTAATTGCTCATTGACCTGTTTAATAACATCAACAAGGTTAAGATATTTTGCCGTTTCTATATCCAGGTTTTTGAATATAGCTGGATATTTTTTTTGCAACGTTTCTAATGAGGACTGTCTCTCCCTTCTCGTTAGTGTTTCGTCTTTTAGTTTTTTAATTAACGCCTCTGTCTTTGACCTTTCCTCGTCTATTGCCTGTGTTCTTCTTTCATGTGCCTCTGTGAGCGATTTAGCGGCTATCTCGGCTGCGTTCTCGGCTGTAATTAATTTATATACCGAAAACGTCAATCCGGCAACGGCAGTAGCCAATAAAACATAAGGATTAGGTGTTAAAACTGTCAAAAGAGATTTTAAAGACCTGCCTAATCCTTGTTTGGCAATAGTAAGCATTTTTGTCCTTGCTATATATATAGCTTGTTCTTTTGAAATAGCCTGCATGCTCATCGCTGCAAGCTTTCTTTCCAAAACTGCCTGCCGTAGCAGCCTCATATTCAACCGTTCTGTTGCTGATACCGCAATCAACACTGCTCTGTACGAACCAAATGCTGCGGCTAACCCTAATATTGTCTTCCCTACTTCTTCGTAGTTCTCAACTAAATTTATTTGTGTCCTTAATAGCCCCTCAAACAACGGTTGTAATTTCTGCCCTATATCATTTCTGGCAGTATCTATTGCATCACCTAAATTAGATTTTAACCCCACGATACTTGCGGATTGTTGCTCCATAAGGTTATTAAACCGACCACCTTCCGAAGTCATGTTTTTAAACGCCTGTTCTATGTCTTCAAATCCGACCTTCCCTGCAGTTACAAGCTCATTTACCTGGTTTGTTGCAACACCTAACACCTTTGCTAATTCCTCGTAAATAGGGATACCTCTACCCGCAAACTGACGCATATCTATCGTCAGAACCCTTCCAGACGCCTTCAATGTACCGTACAGATAGACAATATCATTTAAAGGTGCTCCAACACCACTGGCTACGTCTCCTAACATAACAAGCGTATCATTGAGTTTTTCAAACTCAATACCATAAGCCATCAACTGTTTATATCCAGAAGCTACTTGTATAAGGTCAAAAGGTGTTTTTGCTGCAGTAGTTACAGCCTGCCTCATTAACTGATCGGCAAGCTGTTTACTTCCCAGCATGGTAGTAAATGCTATCTCTAACTGTTGAAATTCACCTCTTACTCTTTCTATATCTTTAACCATGTTTTTAAACATGTTAACTGCATACAATCCACCCATACCTGCAGCCATCTTTTTTAAAGACGTCTGTATATTATTAGAAGCAGCTTGAGCAGTCGTTTCGCTGGATTTTATTTCATTGCGGACTTCTCTAAACTTTCGCTTAAAGTCTTCGTTGTTTGCGGTTATGTTATAGTGTACACTCATGAGAACATCTGTTTGATTTTTTCCCTGTTTCTCGGGTCATCCGCATTGATAATTTCTTCTTCACTTGTCGTGCTTGTCTGATCTGCAAGTAACATTTGAACGTTTAGATAACTAACTCCCCATAAAAGATAATCCAATGTCCAATGATAGCGCTGCAGCACTACATCCAACAATCCACCCCAAATTGAGCGACCACCTATTACTCTATTCGACCCGCTCAATTTCTTTATTTCGGCTTGTTTTGCCTTAATATCTCCGTCAATCGAATAGAGATAATAAAATTTTCGTACTGCGTTTGCGTCAAAAGTGCCAGTAATACCATAGAAAAATCCTCAACCTTACTGTTCCACTTAAAATACTCCGCACGTTCTTTAATTTTATCATCGTTTAAGAGGTCGTCTTTGTTGTTAAATGTAGCCACCGCCATCAGTTCAGTTACTATATCCGATTTATCACGGCAAACCCGTATTGCTTCCAATTGCGGATTTTCCTGTAACTTTTCCTCATCCAGGTCGAGCATTAAGTAATACTTAGAAAGTATCTGCATCTTACCTATTGTCGGAGGATTTATTGTAAACCTTCTGTTGCCTACTTTTATTTTAATAGGCTTTTCGGTAACAGCATCGGATACAGCCATTTCTATTTGTTTCTCTATATTCATAATAAAAAGAATGCGGGTGCTAACCCGCACTCAATTAAGTAAAAGTTACAACTTCGTATGAAATAGATTCCCCCTCACCGTCTGGTACAAGAACATCGGCAGTGTATTTCCATTTCTTACCTATCTCCGCAGAATATGTGTCCTCTACAGACAGAATACATTTGTTAATTATAATACCCTCGACAGTAGGGTCTTCAGGCTGTAATTCGATTTTGTACTGTCCTTCAATAACACCGTCAACGTCTTCGACAGGTTTTTCACGACCTTTTGCAGCATAAATTTCAAACTCGAACACATAGGTGTTTCGATTATATGCCTTGTCTTCAAACCCTCCACCTTCAAGTGGAGCTTCCCTTGTCGCACCCTTAGTTGTAGTCAACTGTGTTGAGCCTTCCACAGGTGTAGGGATAACAATCGGTGTTTCAGTACCACCAAGTTTTGTAATTCTTATTTTGGGCTTCCCCCATGCTAAATTTGCCATAATCTTTTAATTTATTGTTGAATAATTATATTTTAATTCAAGATGAACAAAATGCTCATCCGTTTCAAATACTTTAAATGTTTGTATCGTTCCTTCACGCTCAATCATATAATCGGGAAGTGATACACTCTCCGCAAACGTGTTAAGCGCCGATTCAATGACTCCACACCGTGCAATATCTTTGATTTTCCTTCCATCGAAAGTAATATCAGGGATATAAACGTTTATCGTTACATACCCTACCTGAATATCTCCATCAATCCCTGTTTTAAAGATTACTATGCAGTCCTCACTTGTTGCTACATTTTCAATCGGTCTCACTCCATCTCTGAAATATTGACCTTTAACGCCAAGTGAATTTTTCACTGCGTTAAAGAAATCCTGCTCAAACTGTAATCCTGTTTTTTTCATAACAATCTTTTTGACATTGATTCTGCCAATAATTTAGACGATGATAATACGTTTCGACCAAGTGCCTCCACATATACCGCATAGTCCATACCAGCTACTACTATTAACACGAACCCTTTGTTATATTTTTCTTTCAACTCATTAATCAAAGCCAAACTTGTTTGTTCACCTTCGGTACTTTCTTGTTTAACTTTGTTGAAATCGGATAATATAACCGTTTTTCCGTCGTTTAAGATAGTGTAACCAACAGATGTGCGAAGATTACCTGTTCTATCAATGTAATCACCGTTAGAACGAGCTTCGTTTACTGCTGCCTCTCCGATATACGATAATTTCTTAATAATATCTTTTTCCGATTTTCGTATCTCGTCAGCAATAAACTTGTCTATTTCGCTCATCGGCGTTGTCATCTCTATCATATCGTTATCTTTACTCGTTGCACATCTTCTAATTCCTCGAGACTTTGGACTTCCTTTTCACAGATAACCCTTCCTTTGCTGTCTTTTAGTCTAATTATTTTTGCATCGAAATCCATATTTTCAGTCGTTATCTCATAAGCAATTCTCTTAAACTCCCCATCATTATAACGACCTTTATTGTCATTCGTAACTGCAAAATACTTACACTCAACATCATCTCCCCAGCTTACACTACCCGAGACTGGTATGCCATTCTCGTCGATATAGCCAGGCACAACTATCTGTGCATTAATGAAACCTCTCATTCAAGTCTTATTACTTTCGGTTCAGGAATATATAGAGAATAATCGAATCCATTTTTGCGGCATATACTCTTAATACGTTCCTTAACTTTTTCCGTATCAAAAGAAAAAGAGACCCCTCCCTCTGATACACCTCCTAAGGCAATCATTTGGGAGAGAATCTCCAAAACACACATGGAAACTATTTTCTCATCTATATTTTCGTCAATAGGAGATACCCCCTGTTTTACACATTGTCTTTCAATTAAAGACGTGCGTACAGGAAAAGGGTGTAAATCCTCACGTATTGCTTCCCGATAGTTCATCTTTCTTTTGTTTCTTAACCGACTCCTGCTTATTCACCTGCGTATGTTTCACAGGATTCGGTTTTTCTGATGTTTCGTATTTCTTTACCAACTTACGTGCAATCAAATCTTTTGCTCTGTCATCGTCAAATTCGACTATTTGTCCTTTCTCATACTTTTTTCTGAAATCGAACTTGTCAGCGAATTTATCCAATACTACAACTTTCATGCTTGTACAGTCTTAGAATCTAACGTAAAGATTTTATCCACGTTGGTAATAACAGGCACTACCCTTGCTTGAGAAGTGGTGTATTCTCTCAAAGACGGTCTGTTGACACGATACTTCGATACAAGAATAAACTCGTTTGCAGTCTCATAAGAAACGCCTGCAACAGGATGTTTCTTTTCTGCCAAGTCAGTCCAAACAACAGAACCAACTCTATCTTCTACCGTGAATACCACCATTCCTTCTTGCCAGGGTTTAACAGGTGTTCTTACACCGTTAACCTCGGTTACAACCGAGCGATTTACTTTCGTCAGCGTTAATCCGAATTTGTCGTTAAGTAATACGTTTGCTTGTTCTAAACTCGGTATTGGAACATTATTCAATGCACCAACATAACCGATAACAAAAGCATATTGCTGACGTACCTGGTCACACGCAAGGAATTTATTGATTGCATACGTATCGGCATACATATTCCTAATGTTGTATCCAAGAGACTCGGCTCTGTCAACCACACGTTGAATATCATCCAACGGTTTAGCTGTAGCTGGAGTATCCCAAAGAACCTGAACCCCAAACTGATTTTCAGTCAGGTATTGGTAATCAACCTTTACACCAGCACCAACATTATCGGAATCAACCAACGCAACGCCAGTCGACAGACCTTGCAAGAACATATACTCCAATCGTTCCAACACACCTGTTATCACTCTCGGAGTGTCTGCGAATATTTTAGCAACGATTGTATCAATGTTTGCATTTTGAGCAATCAGTGCGTCAATATCCGACATTTGTTTCTCATTCAAGAATAATTCCATCCCTATTTTTGGGAGGTCACCAGACGCTCTACCGAGCGAATCACGTTTCTTCAGCGGAAGCGAAGAATCCATAGAAACAACATCAGCTGCCACTCTGGAATAAGTTCCAGTTAGAGATTCCCAACGTCCATCTACCGAATAATCCGTACCTAATAATTGTTTGTGTAGGTAGGATAAAGTTGTTTTATTTTCTTCGTTCAACTTTTCGGTAATTCCTAAAACAAGCTTAGGAAAATATTTCTCTATATATTTAAAATATAAGCTCTGTTCCATAATCCTTAAGCTTTATCATTTGTGAATACTATCAGCGGCAAAGCTGCTTTTACATCATCGAGAATATCCGTCAACGGAAATGGACTTGCATTCACATTAACTGTTCCTCTTACCATAATCCCTGCAAAGGGTCTCGAAGTCGGAATGCTTGCAATAAGAATCCCCGCATAGGTGTGGCCTTCCGGAAGTGAAGCATATTCATCTTTCACTGTGCTAACCGTTTTTACTGGTACTTTGAACCCAGACCCTGTGCCTCCTACCTTTGCCGCTGTTGCGGACAATTCGTCTTCTACTGCATAACCCTTACCGTCTTTGGTAATAGTTACACTCGTTACTGCGCCATCTTCCACCTCGATGGTAGCTTCTGCGCCTGTTCCTGTTCCACCTGTCAATGGTACATCTTTGTAAGTGCCATCAGTGTACCCTGAGCCTCCTACGATTGTACCAAGCGATACAATATCTCCTTCACCACCCAGTGGCATGGGCTTGTACTCTCCTTCGGTACTTTTAATGATAACATGTCCTGCATGAATAACATCATGCGGATAGCCATCGACATTAAGACTCCTTCCGCCACGAATCGATTGGAAATTATCGATTATGACAATATTGTCATTACCCGTGATAATTTCCTCTTGTGGGTTTGTTAAATTTACTGTTGCCATT
>DATERO010000008.1:0-3040 GCA_035271465.1 Dysgonamonadaceae bacterium
TTTACTGCCATTTCCATAGCCATCCATTGTGTGAAGATATTAACTCCTGTTTTGGCTACTGAATATCCTGGAACTCTCGAGATTGCGGAGTAAGTGGCCATAGATGAAACATTAATTATAGACCCTTCTTTCTGTTCGGCCATTGCTTCTCCAAACACAAAAGATGGATAGACACTTCCATTCAAGTTTACATCAATAACTTCGTTCCACCCTTTTAAACTAAGATCAAATAGAGATTGGCTCTCTTGCAATGTGGCTTCAGGAATATTACCGCCAGCACAGTTAACTAAAATATCGATTCTTCCCCACTTCTCAATAATTTTTTCTCTTACTTGTTTAAGCTCATCAACATCTAAGATATTGCATGTGAAACCCATTACCGACTCTTTATCATCGCTTAGCTTCTTTAGCTCTTCAATTTTTTCATTTAGCTTTTTATCATTGCGACCCATTGCAACAACTTTTACTCGCGCTTCAACTAAGCTATTTGCAATTGAACCTCCCAACACTCCTGTAGCACCTGTTACAATTGCAACTCTGCCATGTATATTAAAAATATTGTTTTTCATTTATTATATCTTGAATTAGTGTCTTAAAATTATCAATTGATTAATCTTTCAATTGCTTTTTCCAAACCCGCAATTTCTGCAACTCCTTTCATTCTCCCTATCAATGGATAACCAGGGTTTGATTTTCGTGAGAAGTCATCTAGCATCTTTTTACCATGATCAGGTCTAAATGGTAATCTAAAATCCTCTCGTCCATCTTTTATACGCTTCTTCTGTTGCTCCAACAGCAGCTTCACAACTGTGTATAAATCAACAACCCCATCTAAGTGACCTGACTCATAGAACGTTGTTTGATTTAAAAACTGAATATTACGTAGATGAACAAAATGAATCCTATCTCCATATTTTTGTATGAATAATGGTATTTCATTTTCTTTACGAGGTGCTAATGAACCTATACATAAAGTAAAGCCATTACGAATTGATGGATATTGAGAGAAAATCCACTCAAAATCTTCAATAGTGCTTGCTATACGAGGCAATCCTAATAAGGGGAAAGGGGGATCATCTACATGGATAGCCATATTTATTCCAACGTCTTCACAAACAGGAATAATTTCACGAAGGAATAAAGAGAGATTATTTCTTAATATATCTGCACTTACATTTTTATATCTATCTAGCTGTCTTAAAAAATGCTCTTTATAGTCAGCTTCATCTTCTACTGCACTATTAATAAACCCTTGTGTGTAAACAATAATATTATAAGCGAGTTGATCCTTTTCGAGAGGACTCATATTATTGAATATTATTTTTGCTTTCTCAAGTACTTCATCACTATAAGAGCTTATAGCATTTGGTCGATTTAGAATATAAATATCAAATGCTGCAAATGTTTCCCAGTCGAACAACATTGTTTCTGTTCCATCACTGTCTATATATTTTAAATCTGTTCTAACCCAATCTAAAACAGGCATAAAATTATAACAAATCGTGTCAATTCCACATTTTGCCAAATTCCTCAATGAGGCTTTATAGTTATTAATATGTTGCTCACTATTTTCGCTATTAAGCTTTATATCTTCCGAAACTGGCAAACTTTCAACCACACTCCAATACATACCATTACTCTCAATTTTATTTTTCATTTGAATGATATCGTTGGTAGACCAAATATCTCCAGGCTTCAGATGTGAAAGAGATGCAACTACTCCTTCTATTCCAAATTGCTTTAATTGAGGTAGTGTAACAGAGTCACTTTCTCCAAACCATCTCCAAGTTTTTTCTAATGCCATAATGTATTTATATGTTCCCTTACAAAGGAAATGAATTTATCTATTAATATCAAATGAATAGTATGGTAAACGCTTAAAAAAGAATAGTTGAATCATCAATTTAAACAACTTAAATCATCCTATAAACACCACTTTTTATAAAATACTTGGTAGATTATTATGATTCAACCATTTCTTCACAAACATTAGAATGTAGTTGAAGAAAAACAATTAGTTGTGAATAAACTAAAGCAAAAAAAAACTGCTTTGAATAAAGCAGTTTTTTAATAATTATATTTATAGATTACAATCTATTCTTACTTTTCGATCAGCTGTGAGTGGCCTGAAATTTTATCAAAATCATCCTGAGCACCTACTATTAACCTATCAAAAGAACGTTGACCTGTTCCTGCCGGTATTAAGTGACCACAAATTACATTTTCTTTCAAACCTTCCAAATAGTCAACCTTACCGTGGATAGCAGCATCATTCAACACCTTAGTTGTTTCCTGGAAAGATGCAGCTGAAATAAAGCTCTTCGTCTGTAATGCTGCGCGGGTAATGCCTTGCAGAACTTGATTAGCAGTTGCAGGAATTGCATCTCTGCTTTCAACTAGTTTCAAATCACGACGTTTCAGAGAGCTATTTTCATCTCTCAACTTTCTAACTGTAACAATCTGCCCTGGTTCGAATATTTCCGAATCTCCTTTATCGGTTACTACTTTCTTACCCCAGATACGATCGTTTTCCTCCATTATTTCATGCTTATCTACAAGTTTCTGCTCAAGGAAACGAGTGTCACCAGGTTCAATTACTTCTACCTTACGCATCATTTGACGTACAATTACCTCGAAATGTTTGTCATTAATCTTAACACCTTGCAGTCGATATACATCTTGAACTTCATTAACAATATACTCCTGTACGGCTGTAGGCCCTTTAATAGCCAGTATATCAGCAGGAGTTATTGCTCCGTCAGATAAAGGTAAACCAGCACGCACATAATCATTCTCTTGAACAAGTATTTGCTTAGACAATGGAACTAAGTATTTTTTAGTCTCGCCTAATTTAGATGTGATAATTATTTCTTGATTAGCTCTCTTGATTTTACCAAAACTAACTTCGCCATCAATTTCAGAAACAACTGCAGGATTAGATGGATTTCTTGCTTCAAATAATTCTGTTACACGAGGTAAACCTCCTGTAATGTCACCTGACTTACCAACAGCACGTGGAATTTTCACTAATACATCTCCG
>DATERO010000009.1:0-2248 GCA_035271465.1 Dysgonamonadaceae bacterium
GGCATGATTCTTAAGTCTGGGTGGCGAGGTGAGTCCACTTTCATTGACCCTATGTGTGGGTCGGGCACTTTGCTTATTGAAGCAGCTATGATTGCTCTTAACATGCCTCCAGGGATACACAGAGAAGGCTTTGCTTTTGAAAAATGGAAAGATTTTGACAAAGATCTTTTTAGTGATATTTATAACGATGATAGTGGTGCCAGAGAGTGTATGTGTAAAATTATAGGTAGTGATATATCTGGTCATGCAATCTCAATTGCAGAAAGGAATATTAAGAACGCTGGTCTGAAAAACAACATAACTCTAGAAGTGAAGCCATTTCAGCAATACACAGAATCTCCTGAGCCAGCAGGTGTATTAATGGTGAATCCTCCATATGGTGAGCGTATTAAGGTGGATGACATTGAGTCGTTATATAATATGATTGGTGAGCGACTGAAACATGTTTTTTCAGGTTATGATGCATATGTTCTTAGTTTCAAGAAAGAAAATTTTGATAACATAGGTTTAAAACCAGCCAAACGATTCTTCCTTTTCAATGGCGCTCTTGAGTGCGAAATGCGCAAATACGAAATTTTTGCAGGTAAAAGAGATGATCGACCAAAAGAAGAAAGATCGACAAGAAGATACGATCGTGATAACCGACCTGTTGGTGATAACAAACGAGAGTTTAAAAACGATTTTGCTGGAAGAAGAGGTGATAAGCCCAGGAGTGTTGGTGATAGCGATAGAGGTAAAGATAGAGGCTTTCATGGTGGAGGTAGATTTCAAGAAAAAGAAGGGGGCTCTTTCAGTGATAGAAACAAAAGAAACGACAGAGAAAATAAACCCGAGAGAGAACATAGGGCTTATGATCGAAGAAAGGTAGTTTTCGATGATGAGACAAATCGTCCAGTATTTAAAAGAAAAGAGGAGTTTGACTACAAAAATAGAAGTGAACATGGTATAGCTCCTGGTGCAGAAAGAAAAGTAAATAAAGTTTTTATTGCAAGGAAGCGTCCAATTAAAAAAGATTTGGATAATGATGCAAATAAGAATACCAATGATGATAAAGAATAATTAAACAGTGGACATTAAGAAGTAGACACTAAAAAAATAAAAACAATCTTCGATTAAGTGAAACAAACACTATCTGACGAGACTATCTGTAATGGTAGTCTCGTTTTTTATTTTCCGTAGTTGAAACTTTTGGGATAAACTAGGATTAAGTAACAGGGGCAAAACGCTCCAAAAAGCATAAGATAATGACACTCTTGATTACGACGCTCACATTAATAAATGAATAATAACTTTCATCTTAGTGCTGTTTGTATTTCATCTAAACACATATGTTTACTTGTGATCCTAAAATTAAGGAATTATAAACAATCATATGACTAGCTTATCTCATCTGCTTTATAATATGTTGCTGTTTTACAATATGAGAAGCGTTAACACACCATATAGTTTCTACTATCTGTAATTAATTTATAACATTCGCTCCGATGTTTTTTTAGCAAAATATTTTATTTCTGAGTAAAGTAGCTAAATTAAATAACTTGATAGGTAAAATATTATTCTCTTAAATATAAGCATATTTATTAAGTTGACTTATTATTAAAATACAATGAATAAATTTTGATTAAACCATTTGGACTCTGTATATTTGTGTTAATTCAAATGAGATTAAATAAAAGAACATATTATTTTGTGAAATCAAGTATGTTATCTTAAAAATGAAGCTATGGCGAGATTAGTAACACTTTATTCTCTTCAATGGGGAGATTTATCACTAGAAGATGTTTGTATTAAAGCAAAAGAGTTTGGCTACGACGGACTTGAGTTGGGTTTACCTGATCATCTTGATGTAAATCAAACGGATCCTGCTTATTTCAAAGGAATCAAAGATCTTATGGCGAAATATGACTTACAACTGAAAACTATTTCCAGTCATTTAATTGGTCAAGCCGTTTGCGACTGTATAGATGAGCGTCATAAAAGTATCCTTCCAGATCATATCTGGGGAGACGGAGACCCTGAGGGAGTTCGACAACGGGCAGCTCAAGAGTTGATTCAGACTGCAAAAGCAGCTAAGGCATTAGGAGTAAAAACTGTTGTAGGATTTACGGGAAGCTCTATTTGGCACCTACTTTATGCTTTTCCTCCGTTTCCACAATCAACTATTGACGATGGATATAAAGATTTTGCTAATCGATTCACCCCTATTTTGAATGAATATGAGAAACTGGGTGTTCGCTTTGCCTTGGAA
>DATERO010000010.1:0-6304 GCA_035271465.1 Dysgonamonadaceae bacterium
CAATTTATGTGAGAATAACTCATATGACTTGGAGAAAACAATAGAAGCTGTAGAAGATAAGTTCGGTCACTTATTAAACGATGTTGAGTGGCTTAATCTTGGAGGTGGACATTTGATTACTGACAAGGATTATAATACAGAACATCTCATATCATTGCTTATAGGATTAAAAGAACGCTATCCATATTTAGAAATTATAATGGAGCCTGGCAGTGCTTTTGCATGGCAAACAGGTGTTCTGGTAGCTACTGTAAACGATATTGTAGAAAATAATAATGTGAAAACGGCAATGCTTAATGTTTCATTTGCTTGTCACATGCCCGATTGTCTTGAGATGCCTTATAAGCCACGAATTAGAGGTGCCTACCATGAACCTGTTGCCGATAAGCCTACTTACAGAATGGGAGGTAGCAGCTGTTTGAGTGGAGACTATATGGGCGACTGGTCTTTTGATAAACCTCTGAATATTGGTGATAAGATCGTATTTGAAGACATGATTCATTATACAATTGTAAAGACAACTATGTTTAATGGTGTCTCACATCCATCTATCGGTTTATGGACTATTGAAAATGAGTTTAAAATATATCGCAATTTTGAATATGAAGACTACAAAAACAGGATGAGTTAACTTGTTACTTATTAATTAAATAATAACTATGTAAACAAAATTGCGCTCAATCTGTTAATATTAGAGACAGAAAAACAAGTCTGTTACAATTATTTTCTAATATTAATCAATAAAAGAACAATTTTATGGATCCAAATTTAGGTTGGTTATGGTTTATAATAATCGGAATATTAGCCGGTTTTATTGCAGGTAAATTAATGAGAGGTGGTGGTTTTGGCATTTTAGTCAATCTCATTGTAGGAATTATTGGCGCTGTACTTGGCGGATGGATATTTGGACTTTTAGGAATTGCTGCTGGTGGAATCATTGGAAGCTTAGTAACAGCAACAGTTGGAGCAATTGTGCTTCTTTGGATAGTATCATTATTTCGAAGGGCGTAGTGGTTTAGATAAACTTAAATATATAAAATAAAGTCGATGTGTTCGGTAAAACGTTTCATCGGCTTTTATTTTTCAAAAAATAACAGTGAGTAAAGTGAGGATAACTAACAAACAGATAGGTGTTTTTTCGGGATCATTTAATCCAGTTCATATGGGTCATTTGATTCTTGCAAATTATATAACTGAATTTACTGACATTGATGAAGTGTGGTTTGTAGTAACCCCCCATAACCCACTAAAAGAGGCCTCTCATTTAGCTAACGAAAAGCACAGATTAAATATGTGTCAAGCTGCTATTAAAGAAATGGTGAAACTGAAAGTATCGGAAATTGAATTTTCAATGCCTAAACCATCTTATACTATAGATACTTTAGATAAATTAAAAAACGATTATCCCGATCTGGGCTTTAGCTTGATAATTGGTGCAGACAATTGGAATGAACTTCATTTGTGGAAAAGCTATGAAAGATTGAGAAGTGAGTATAAACTTATAGTTTACCCCCGATTAAATAGTGAAGTGAATATTGAGGATCAGTTTAAAGACAATGTTCAGTTAATTGAAGCACCAATCATTCAAATATCTTCCACTTTTATTCGTTCAAGCATCAAAGATAATAAGGATGTACGCACATTTCTACCTAATCATATTTACGAGTATATTTGCGAACACAAACTTTATAGATAGATGCTTATTCTAAATCATATCCTATTTTATCAATCAAAGCTGGAATAATGGTCAGATCGGCTCCTGCTTGTTCCAATTCTGAATAATCTTCTTTCAGTAACCTTTTGAATGTCTCAATATCTTCCATCTTTTTTATTGATTCAGAGTAATAACTCATCGCATCCTTCATGTTTTTCATACAAAGTTCTACATGCCCTGCATTTAAAAAATCATGTGCGTTTGGATTATTCTCAAGAATTTTAGCATAATATCTTTGAGATACATCAAATTTGTGTGCTAAAAATGAGCACCAAGCTATTGATCTCCATACACGAGTATTGGTATCATCAATCCATTCAACTTTAAAATAGTTTTTAAGAGCATCCTCATATTGTTTTAACTCTAAAAAACAGTGTCCAATATTTAACTGAACATTTAAATCTTCTGGATGAAGCTTTTCCAATCGTCTATAATATTGAAGTGCATCTTCTGGCTGTTTCAGTAATCTATAACATTGAGCAATACGGCGTAATACCCAAGTGTTGTTAGATTCAATAAGTTCTGCACGTAAATAAGCTTCAACTGCACCTTCTAAATCAAACAACTGCTGTTTGCAAAATCCAATCTTCTGCCATACTTCAGAATTCGAAGTGTCTACTTCGGATAGTATTTCATAAGCGCTTAGAGCTTCCTCTAAATGATTTTTATCAAAATAGTATAATGCTATTTTCTCTAAGTTTTTTGGTGTAGACACTATTGAAGATATTGCATCTATTTTATGAAAATTGAGTGGGAAGCTGAAAATATCAATAAAATCTCCCCTTCGTGGAAAAATTTTGAAGAATCTGTACAAATCCTGAACATACTGTTTGCAAACAGCTTCTTCTTCTTGATATGGATTTATTGTAAACTCTTCATCTCGCATGTTTTTTAGCTCTTCGCTTTCTCCACCAAGTTGCGAACTCATCATCTTTCTGTACTCTTCGGGCATCATCATGATGCTAAAGCAAAAAGAATACTTATCGGAATTGCAAATGAAAGTGGCATTCATTATTGATTTTATTACTCCATTATTTTCCGCATTTTCAGAAACAAAACCTTGTAGCTGCGAGTTGTCTAAGTTAAATGGTAGAAACCAATTGCTCATTTCATTGAAAAACGGGTATGACTTGAGGTTCGAAAATGTTGAGTGAAACACATCAGCTCCCTGCATTTGCAGATTGCTAAACTCCTCCAACTTATCCGTAATCCCTGAATCTTCAAGTATCTTTTGCCATTCAGGATTTTTATCATCCATTCCAGTTTCGCCCAGCCACTCATCCATTTTTATCTTCTTTCCTATAATGGGGCTCAGTTTCATCATCTCTGGCAGAATTTCCTCTGTCAGCTTTTTTGTAATCTTTTCAGTTTCGCGTGACTGTATAAATTGAATAATAGAGATTAAAAGTCTTCTCTGGAAAAAACCCTCATCAGACAACAGCTTAATTCTATTTATAAACTCTGGATATAAATGCCATCGGTTTTTATATTGCTGAAGGATTGGAGTAATTGAAACAATAGAACGCATTGAAATGGGCATATTGTTGTGTGCACAGCAATTTAAAAGGAAGAGTATCTTTTTTAGATCAAATCGCTGCATGATGTTAAGCATAAGAGCAGATATAAACATGCATTTATCATCAATAGTAATAATCTCATCATTAATAAATTGAGTGTAATCATTTATTACATCATCATTAGCACGAGATGCGGAAAAAATGGAGTAAAACATATCGCTTATCAATCGTTCATGCTCTTCTGCATTTTTTTTGCTCCTATTGGATTTTTCCTCACCTTCTTCAAATAATGTCAACAATGCTCTATTGTCAATGTTTTTTCTCAGTAGTTCAGTAGATTCATTTAAAGATAGAGGAGAACGTTTTGAGAAAACTCTTTTTTTCTCAAAAAAAAGATCGGAACTTTCTTCAGATAAAGCAACTTCAGCAACATCACTTGCAAGTTTATAAGTATCTCTGATCAACTTATTATATATCTTATCTTGCTCAGGATCTGTTGTGCCTTCAATGAGATAATGCAACATATACTTATAGTTGTTGTTAAGCTCATTCAACTTATCTGTAATGCTCCAGTTTTGTAAATTATTGGCTAAAGCTTTTATTGAGTCAAGCGCACTCTTGAGTTCGTTTTTTTCAATAAAATCATTCGTTTTCTTTAAAAAGGTTTTTATTTTCGTTCGACTCATTTAGGTGTGAATTTTTTTACGAATTATAAGAGTAGAAGGAAGTGAATGGCTCCATGTAATGGCAGAACTGATAAGTTTTACCCAACCATCAAATCCTACTATGACTAAGTCTTGTTGTTTGATAAAATCGTATTCAATCTTCTTTGAATTATCCCAAAGTGATACACTTTCATTACTGTTTCTTTGCATCACTTGAAATATCTTTTTTAATTCTGGAATGGAATCAATTATACCAATGGCATCCCAAATAGTTATTTTGGCCGAAGTCTTTTCTGCAAGACGTTGAATGTAATCGAAAATATGAATATCTGTTTTATCTAAGATGGGGATAAATATTTCATCAATTGCATTTAGATTATGATCAATGAATATGCCAGTTGTCTTATTGTTCCTTTCTAATAAGGAGGAGACGCCTTTATAAGAAATAGTATCAAGTGCAGTCTCTGTTGATTGGGGTATTCCTTTATACGCCTGGAATTTTTGATATGCCCCCCATAGTTGAGGAGTGAAAACAGTTTTACCTATTCCAATTAGCACTAAATTACATTCTAATTCATTTGAAGTTGCAAGAATTTCACTAACAAAATCATCTGATGACTTAACAAAAGTGCGAATCATGGCTGTTCCTTTTCTGCACTCATGCATCACTTCATCATAAAGAGATGCTTTATATGTTTCTATATTATCTATTTTATCAAACGCTTCTTTTTCTAACAGATGAAGCGAAGCAATTTGCTCATTTTTCATCTTCGACTGCATGAAATAGTTGGCAATTTTACAAAGTGCTTTCCCTGTTTCGGGTTTTGAAAAACAGACCAGAATATTTAAAGGGGTCTCAGCTTCTTGCTCAGTGAGTGTTTTCTTGAGAAATTTATCTATTAAAGCCATATATAATTTAGATTCATTAAAAATTATTGCAACATCTCTCCATCTAGCATAGAGTCTTTATAACCTAAAAAATAGAGAATGCCATCAATTCCTACACTTGATAATGATTGTTGTGCATTTTCAATAACTTTTGGTTTGGCATGAAATGCGATTCCAAGCCCAGCTGTTTCAAGCATAAGAAGATCATTTGCTCCATCACCTACCGCTACTGTTTGTCTTATATCTACTTTTTCTACTTGAGCTATTAGTTTTAATAGTTCTGCTTTTCTTTTTGCATCAACAATCTCGCCAATATAATTACCGGTTAATTTTCCATCTTTAATCTCCAATTCATTTGCATACATATAATCTAAACTATACTTTTCTTTCAGATAATTTCCGAAATATGTAAATCCACCTGACAATATAGCAATTTTAAATCCAACTTGCTTTAAAACGGATATTAATCTATCTAAACCTTCAGTAATTGGAAGGTTATCCACAATTTCTTGCATTACCGAAACATCAAGACCTTTTAAAAGTTTGACTCTTTTCTTAAAACTTTCTGCAAAGTCTATTTTGCCTTGCATTGCTAACTCTGTTATCTTTTTAACTTCATCACCCACTCCAGCCCTTACTGCAAGTTCATCTATCACCTCAGTTTGGATTAGAGTTGAATCCATGTCAAAGCAAATTACCCTTCTCATTCTCCGATACATGCTTTCTTCTTGAAAAGAGATATCAAAGTTTAGTTCAGAGGATAGTTGTAGAAATGCTCTTTGCATTTTTCTTTTGTCTAAGGGATTACCTCGTACAGAAAGTTCTACACAGGCCTTTCGCGAGCGTTGTGATTCATTGAGTGGTACACGACCTGTGAGACGAACTATATTATCAATATTTAAACCCTGTTCGGCAATAATATGCGAAACTGCGGCTATTTGCTTTGCAGTTAAAACCCTGCCTAATAGAGTAATAATATATCTGTTCTTACCCTGCATCGTCACCCAGTTACTATATCTTTCGGTGCTTATTGGGGTAAAGCGGATAGTTACATCTAATTCATAAGCCTTAAATAGAAGGTCTTTTAGAATATCTCCACCAAATCCTTGTTTTGTTTTAAAAAGAATTCCTAACGTTAAGCTTCTATGTATATCAGCCTGACCGATATCAAGTATAAATGCATCATGATTTGCTAATACTTGAGTAAGCGCAGCTGTTACACCTGGTTTATCATCACCATTTATCGTTACGAGAATAATCTCTGAGTTTATCATAATTTTAGTTATATCAAATAATTGCCATTGAAACTTGAGAATAAATGTCTTCAATCAGATCCTTATCTGTTTTTTCAAAATCCTCAAGTCGTGGCGTAATAATCAATCCTGCCATATCCAATGCTCCAGGGCTTATCATAATTTGAGAAGTCTCTGTTGCTGAATATTGCCATGGTCGATGTTTTTTGCGAGGAAAAACATGGATAAAATATTTATTATTGTTTACAAATGAAATAATATTCATCA
>DATERO010000011.1:0-2569 GCA_035271465.1 Dysgonamonadaceae bacterium
CAATAATTTGGAGGTTTTTATTGCTACAACTCGAATTATTATTGCACCAGGATATGATTTTAAATTTGTGGATGGTCTAATAACAAACTTTCATCAACCTCAAAGTACTCTTCTATTGTTAGTTTCGGCTTTTGTAGGTAATGACTGGGAACATATATATAAATATGCAATGGAGCATGATTTTCGATTTTTAAGTTATGGTGATAGCACTCTTTTATGGAGAGATTTAAAGTGAAATAAATAATTATTAAGTTTGGTAAATTCTCCTATAGAGATACAAGACTTTTAGGTTTACATAAAACACTAAAGAACTCTTTTTTCCATTTTTAATGGTTAAATACATAGTGTCTGTCACGTGTTTATTGCTTTTTTTCGTATAATTGTAGAGTTAAGCTCGTTGAAAATAACAAAGAATGAATATCGTCGCAAAAGTACTTAGAGTAATTGCTATTATTGTGGTAATAATCGTACTGATTAATATTGCATTATTTATTACTCTGAGTATACCTGCTGTTCAAAAAAAAGCTACAGAATTCGCCATTAGCAAGATACAGCCAATGGTTAACACTAAATTGTCAATTGGAAGTATTAATTTACAACTTTTAAATAGAGTACAACTTGGTAAGGTATATATTGAAGATCAGGAACAAGATACTTTACTATATGCTGGTAAAATTGATGTGCGATTCAGTCCACTTGCATTACTTAAAAATAGGCTTCAATTCAACTCGGTTCTTTTAGAAGATTTCACAGCAAATGTGTATCGTGAAAACCCTGATACTGCTTTCAATTATCAATTTATAATTGATGCCTTTGCTAGCGATGATCCTAAACCAAAAGAACCCAATGATAATCCAATGGTAATCCGTTTTAACAATGTGAAATTGAAGAACGGAGCTGCTCATTATCATATTAGGTCTGAGCCTACCACACCTAATAATTTCAATGCAAACCATATCGATGTATATAGTTTGAATGCTGATATAAGTGCACCATCTATCGATATGGAAAAGTTGAATGTAAATATTAGAAAACTTAGTCTTGTTGAGCATTCTGGTATAAGCTTAGAGGCGTTGAAAACAAAAGTCACATCAAATGGATCGCGATTAATGAGTGACAGACTAGATATTCATATCAACACAACCGAAATAAAAGGATCAGACATAGTTTATGATTTAGAAACTCAGGAGTTTGCAATCAAATTACAAAGTGATTTGATTGATCCTGCAGATATTGCACTGTTTACTCCACGGCTGTTTCATCTAAACAAACCATTTTCAGTAGATGCTAATTTAAGTGGTAAACTACCTCAAGCTGATGTTACAGTTTTAATCGTAAAGTATGGGGAAAGCACAAAAATCAATCTAACAGGTAAGATAGAAGATTATTCAAAATATGGTGATGCAGCAGTAGCTATTGATTTGAAAGAGTTTAAAACAACACAATCAGATTTAGATGCTTTTATAAAAATTGGCAATAAGGAAACTGTGTTGCCTGAGCAAGTAGCCTCATTAGGTGATTTGAGTTTAAATTTAACAGCCAATGGTTCATTAAAACGTTTAAATTTGAAAGGACAGCTGGATACTAAGCCTGGCAGGGTTAAGATAACAGGTGTTGGTGCAATTGATACCACATTCAGCAACTACTCTTTTGATGGTCGACTTGTCACAAATAACTTAAATACTGCTGCAATTTTAGGTGAAGGGCTTGGTTTAGAATTAGTTTCAGCAACTATAAATGCAAAAGTTGCTCAGTCACAAAATAAACCATTAAGGGTTGATGCTGATGGAAACTTAACATCATTGGTATACAATGATTACAATTTTAAGGATATAAATTTTACAGGCAGTTATAGCGATGGTAATATTGAAGCAGATATAAATACAGACACTTCTGACAACAAGTTTGACCTGAGAGCAAAAATGTTGAATGCTAAAGGTGTTGATATAAGCGTTGAGGGACAGGTTGATAAGCTGTTGTTAGAGCCTTTTTATTCTAGGGATAATTGGACTGACGCGATGTTGAGAGCTGAAATAGATGGTCATTTTACAGGTAACTCAATAGATGACTTAGTGGGCACTATTGCAATTGAAAATGCATCTTTGTCTGATGAAAATTTCATATATAATCCTGGACCAATTTATGTAGAGTCAGTTGTAGAAAACAATGAAAAAACAATTCGTCTGTTTACTTCAGTTTTAGAAGCAGAAATAAAAGGTGATTACTATTTTAGTACAATAGGAAAAGATTTTATACAATTATTGCAGCCACATTTACCCACTATCTTCGCTGAACAATCAGAGAACGAATCAAGCAAAGAGTCTGAAAATAATTTTAGGTTTGATGTCACATTAAAGAATACAGAAGACTTGTCTTATGCTTTGACATTGCCTTTTTACAATATAGAGACAGGAACTATTACTGGTCGAATAGATATCCCTGAAAAGCAAAGTGTCATTAACGTTAGGGTGCCACGGTTAATGTTTGGTTCGAATGATATTCGTCAATCAAAAATTGATTTGAAAATTGATGAAAAAATTGGAATAGATTTAGGTGCAAACACCTATTT
>DATERO010000012.1:0-16999 GCA_035271465.1 Dysgonamonadaceae bacterium
AGTTACTTTAAACCGTTGAACAAATTTCGCCTTTCCTTTGTAGGATCCAATATTCATTTGGAACACTGCATCAAAACCCGAAATCAGTTCTGAGTCCACTGCTTTAAAATCACCTACTGCCACTGCACCCGCTATTTTGTCTATGGACAATGATGTGGGGTAAGGCCCACCATCAGGTATATCTGTGTCATACAAATACCACCCCTGTTCAATAGTAGCATTAGCAACCAGTTCTATTTCTCCACCTCCTTTATCGATTAAGCTATACTTCCATGTAGTTGGGTCAGTTTGACCAAACCCCTGAACAAGGAAGCTAACAATAAACAGGAATGCGAGAATACTCCTTTTTTTCATAATAGATATATTTTTCATTATGCTAGCAAAGATACTACTATTTGAAAAAAGAGATGCGTAAATTAAGTTTTAAGGTGTGATAAATTTATAAAGATGTGCATTTAAGAGCATTAAGCAATATGTTAATTTTCTATCGTGTCATATGTTTGCTCTATGCGGGGGGAGGAAGAAGTATAATTATAAGATTAATCAAGAAGAAATTTCATCAATATCTTTTGCAATTTGAGAACAATCTTTTTATATTTGCGGAGCGTTTAGATATTTTCATATATACATTTAATCGTGATGAGTGGGCAGAAAAAAACCCCAATCACACGAGAATCGGGGTCTTTTTGTAGTATAATTTAATTTGTAGATTAAATTATGAGCGCATCTTACTTCTGATTCTCATTATTTACATCAGGCAGTTGCAAGGTTTTAGAGGACATTGCAGCTGCTTTTTTCATTTCAACTGGCTCTTCATAGCTCAGTCCATCCTTAGTTGCTTCCTCAACATAAGGAAACTTCCCATTCAAAGACCCCTTACTAAGTGGCATCATTCTCCCTTCCGATTCATCCAACTGTGTTGTAGTTGTAGATTCGGTGGATTCAGCACTTTCGATATCAATCTCTCCAGCAGCCTTTCTTTTGTTAAACAAAACACGTTTGTTTATCAAATTTTTGTACTCAGTAATTAATTGATTTAGCTCATTAAATAAAGATGAATAATCTATATCTGGATTCATAAATGGAGCAATCTCAATCTGTTTAACCAGATTAGTTGTAGCAACAATCACATATTTTCTAAGTTGTGCTGTAGTTTCTCCTTTTCTTTTCGAAATAGACCTCAATCTAGTATTTATGAGACTCTTGATAGATGAATGTACATGCCTCAAATTATTCAGTTGCTCCGTAAAGCCTAATATTGAAAATGAACTCTCCAACTCTTCGTTAGCTTCAATAGCGTCAAAAAACAAATTAATCTTCTGAATGAACATCTCTTCGTTTTTGCTTAATTCAAGGTTGTTGAAAAAATGATTGAGTTCATTATTCACCAAAGTCACTTCAACTTTGTGACTACTCTTCATCTCCTTATTTGCTTTTTTTAGATGAAACCTAAGTGAACTAATATAAAATGTACGCATTTCACGCATACTATTTAGTTCAAATGTCAACGGATGTGGACCATACTTATCTTTAAGTCTGGCTATTCTCGGCTTTTCTGCTTCTAATAGATCAAACATCTCTTTGATCTTTAGTTCTTCTGGATTGTGGCTATCCACAATATCCAACACTCGAAGTGTAAACCGCGGCAATTCGAGTTTTAAAAATCCACTAAATGGGATTCTAATTAATTTAGACTGTGATAAATCACTCATAAACATTTTATTTTTAATAATTAAATTTGCTCTTTACCAATTATTTCCACTCGTGTCAAAAATAACATTGAAGAGCCCGACTTAACTAATGCAAATAAAATGCCAAGAAGTTAAAACACCTGTATTTGCAAGAAAATGTTATAGAAAATGTTTTTATGTATGACATTTTGTCGCACAAGGGTCAAAATTGTGTGTATTTTACTCTTATTTGACAAATTGGCAGTTGATATTTAATAATTTTCCTTATCTACATGTTGCTTTGTCATCTGTATTTTAAATATGTCATGATTGATAGTAGCTACAAATGAAATTTATTTCATTTATCTCACAAATATCCCAGAAAGTCTGAATTTCTTTTTTTTACTCTAATCTAATCCCATAAAGTTTGAAATTTTTTATTTTATACTTTACTGCTCCCAAAAAGTAGGAATATATTTATTTTGTACTTTACGAGTCCCAGAAAGTATGAATATTTTTATTTTATACTTTCCAGGTCTCAGAAAGTAGTAATATTTTTATTTTATACTTTTCAGGTCCCAGAAAGGAAGAATTATTTTAATTTGCACTTTTCAGGTCCCGGAAAGGAAGAATATTTTTTATTTGTACTTTCTGGGATATTTTCATGGTGTAAAGATTTTTCACATGGAACTTTTGAGCTTGTTTAGTTCATTATTTTATTAGGCAGCGGAGTTTGTCTCATAAGGTTAGAGAAAACACATACCCAGCATGTTTTACAAGCTAGTGCTTATAACTTAAAGAGAGCTCTAAGATAAATATGTACAACTCACTCAAAAATTTCAAAAAAGAGGTTAGTTCGAAACTAAGTTCTTTTAAAAGGAACAAGGTAATAAATATTCATGATACAAGAAGAAAATGTCTAAGAAGTAAGTTAGATGTATTACCCCATATCACTTCCTGTAATTATGGATAAGTTCTCTCATCATGACTTAGTTTTGCACTAATAATTTTAAGAGTTGACTCTAAGGCTCCTTCTTTAGATAAGAGATCGCCATCAGGTTGATAAAAATTATCTGGAAAATCCATCTGACTCAAGTCCATTACTTGTATATTTTTGCTAGAAACTATTGAATTGTATTTATTGAAAAACTCTTCAGGAATCTTTGCCTGATAGTATGGATGAAGTGGAGTGTTCAATATTATCAAATCTACATTTTCATGTTGACAAAGCGAGACAATATATTCGAAATATAAAAGATTAAGATTTGAAAAAGAGTTGAGATTTCCATTTGTATAGTATTGAAAATTCAATCTATTATTCATAATGGATTCTTTTGCTGAAACAGAGTTGTAAGGGTTGTCGAATCCACCACGAAAAGTTTCTTTATTCATCCAATTATTGATTCCCGACTTTATAAGTGACGCAATAAAATAGGGAGCTCTTCTTAAGTTCCATTTAAATAATTGCAATTGCTCCTCAACAGGCAAAATAAAAAAATAGTTAGAAGCTACATCTCGTGAATATTTACCAAAAGTGTATTGATCATAATATGCTGAGATATTATGATAACTAAATCCCAAAAAGACAGAAGTTATGTTTGGGTTTGATTTAAGAATATGCTTTAATTTGAAATATGTAAAATATGTAGATTCAGAACTGCTCCCCATATTTAAGGTATTAATGTCTAAATTGTCATCAAATGCATACCTTATATGAGAATCACCTACAAATATTTCTTTTACTGTCTCATCAACTTGAAATGATCTAGCATTTAAAGTAGTGATGATTAAAAACAAAATAAATATAATTATTGCAGCTCCTATTATTGTTGCTATGCGCTTTAAAATGCTTAGGTTGAAAAACAGTTTCATAATGTATACCCTTTATTTACGACGAACAATATAATGTTTGAAAAGTTTAACTCAGTTGGCAGTATCGATATGGGAAAAATCTTAGAATATCTCGAAATTTTACAATGCTCTAGCATTAATCATTTTTTTACTATCTTTGAATCTCGAAATCAGAACAAACGAATTAAATTGAATTATGGCTTTAATAAAAGGGGATAAAATACCTGAAACATTAGGAAAAGATCAAGATGGCAAAGAGGTGAAAGCAAGTAATTATGCAGGAAAGAAGCTAATTTTATATTTTTATCCCAAAGACAATACTCCAGGCTGTACGGCACAGGCATGCAGTTTAAAAGATGGTAATCATGAGTTACTAAAGGCAGATTATCAAATTTTGGGAGTTAGCGTTGACAATGAACTATCACATCAAAAGTTTATTAAAAAACATAACCTGCCATTTCCACTAATAGCCGACACTGACAAAAAACTTGTTGAAGAGTTTGGTGTATGGCAAGAGAAAACTATGATGGGAAGAAAATATATGGGTACTATTCGCACAACTTTCGTTGTAGATGAAAAAGGAGAAATAATACATATTATATCAGGCAGAGGAGTAAATACAAAAGAACATGCTGATCAAATACTAGAATTGGAATTATAATAATGAATTCCCCCCTCGATCTTATAAAAAAATAATTGACTGAATATTAATCATCAAATCAATAATATACTATGGCTGAAGAGAAAGATAACAAGGTAAACACAGAGAAACAAAAGGCATTGCGAGCAACCATGGACAAAATCGAAAAGACTTATGGAAAAGGCTCGATTATGAAAATGGGAGACGAGAAGATTGTAGAAACACTAGTGATACCTTCTGGCTCAATTGCTCTTAACGTTGCACTGGGTGTGGGCGGATATCCACGTGGCAGAGTTATTGAAATATATGGTCCAGAATCGTCTGGTAAAACTACCCTTGCAATTCATGCTATTGCCGAAGCTCAAAAAGCGGGTGGAGTAGCTGCATTTATTGATGCAGAACACGCATTTGATCGTTTCTATGCAGAGAAGCTAGGTGTGAATATTGACGAGCTTCTTATCTCACAACCAAGTAGTGGAGAAGAGGCTCTTGAAATTACAGAGCAATTGATACGTTCTTCTGCGTTAGATATTGTGGTGATTGACTCAGTAGCTGCATTAACCCCCAGGGCTGAGCTGGAAGGCGAAATGGGTGACTCTAAAATGGGATTGCAAGCTAGACTTATGTCACAAGCACTAAGAAAACTAACAGGAACAATTAGCAAAACAAACACAACCTGTATGTTTATCAATCAATTGCGCGAAAAGATTGGTGTAATGTTCGGAAATCCTGAAACAACTACTGGTGGTAATGCACTTAAGTTTTATTCGTCTGTACGTTTAGACATTAGACGAATTGGCGCATTAAAAGATGGTGAAAACATTCTGGGTAATCAGACACGAGTAAAAGTGGTAAAAAACAAAGTTGCTCCACCATTCCGTAAAGCAGAGTTTGATATATTATATGGTGAAGGAATTTCACGCCTAGGCGAAATTGTGGACTTGGGTTCAGATTTAGGCATTATTAAAAAAAGTGGCTCATGGTATAGTTATCAAGAAACAAGACTAGGACAAGGACGCGAGGCTGCAAAAAACAGCATTAAAGATAATCCAGAACTTAGTGAAGAATTAGAGAAACTTATTTTTGAAGCATTGAAAGAGAAGAAATAATTTTACTTTTAAATGAAATAACAATCAGTAAAAAAACGAAATTGCATTCTATGTGTGATTTCGTTTTTCTTTTTAGATTAATGCTGTAGAATGTTTTTATATGGTATTCTTTGACCTAACAAACTTTAAAACCATTATCTTTGTTTATAACTTGAGACAGAAACATTAAATGAGTAGTCTTATTATTTGGCTATCAATTATTTAATTAATCAATCTATTAAAAGCTTATCTATTATGATTAACACTATTCACAATCATGAAGAATTAAGAAAAGATATAAAGTACCTTAAATTATTATCAAAGTCATTCCCAACTATAGCATCAGCAAGCACAGAGATCATTAATTTAAAAGCAATATTGCATCTTCCAAAGGGAACAGAGCATTTTTTGGCAGATATACATGGTGAAGCTGAGGCATTTCAACATGTGCTAAAGAATGCATCAGGAACCATTCGAACAAAAGTGGATGAGATATTTGGCCAAACCCTACGAGACAATCAGAAGAAAGAATTGTGTACACTCATTTACTACCCCTACGAAAAGTTGCGATTAGTCAAAAAGGTTGAAACAGACATGTCTGAGTGGTACGTAGTCACGCTTAACAAACTGGTAAGAGTTCTTGATACCGTTACTTCAAAATATACCCGATCTAAAGTTCGTAAATCTTTACCTCCCAAATATGAATATATTATTCAGGAACTCTTACATGAATCAACTGTAAATCGACATAAATCGGCCTATATTAGTGTAATTATCGAATCAATTATTACTACAGGAAATGCTGATGAATTTATTGCAGCAATGTGTGAATCTATTCAGCGTTTGGTAATTGACCACCTGCATATTGTAGGAGATGTGTTTGATAGAGGAGAAGGCGCCCATTTAATTATGGATACATTGTGTGACTATCATAATTTTGATTTCCAATGGGGCAATCACGATATTCTATGGATGGGAGCAGCAGTTGGCAATAAGGCATCTATGGCTAATTTATTGCGAATTGCTATGCGTTATGGAAATTTAGCGACCCTTGAAGATGGTTATGCAATAAACTTGTTACCGCTTGCTCGTTTTGCCATGGAGGTATATGAAAATGACCCCTGCTCTGAGTTTCAACCGAAACTATTGTCAAATAATAAAACCTATGATGATAAATCAGTGCAATTGTTGAGTCAAATGCAAAAGGCAATTTCTATTATTCAATTTAAATTGGAACATGAAATTATTGAGCGTCGTCCTGAGTTTGATATGGAAAGTCGCAACTTACTTCATCGTATTAATTTCGATAAAAACAGTGTAACTCTTCCTGACGGAAGCGTACACAAAATGAAAGACACAAACTTTCCGACTATAGATCCTAAAGACCCTTATAAACTAACTAAAGATGAAACCGATTTAGTTGAAAAACTGACTCATTCTTTTTTACAAAGCGAAAAGCTCAAGAAACATTTAAACTGCTTATATTCAAAAGGAAGCATGTATCTTACAATTAATCAAAACTTACTATACCATGCTTCTATTCCATTGGACAAGGACGGTAATTTTAAAAAAATTACCGTCCAAGGAAAAGATTATTCAGGTAAGCAATTCATGGATAAGCTTGACAGATTAATCCGAGCAGCTAATTTTGAAAAAGATGATCTTGTATTAAAAGAATTTGCCTTAGACTATATGTGGTATCTATGGTGTGGTAAAGACTCACCTCTTTTCGATAAAAGTAAAATGACTACTTTTGAACGATATTTTATCGCCGACAAAGAAACGCATACAGAAGAAAAAGGATACTACTTTAAGTATCAGAATAAACGCGAAACTTGCGAAATGATTTTGAAAGAATTCGGGCTGGAGGGACCTGACACTCATATTATCAATGGACATGTACCTGTAAAAGCCGTGAAAGGCGAGAAACCAATGCGCGCAGAAGGTAAACTTATCATAATTGATGGTGGTTTTTCACGGGCTTATCAATCATCCACAGGAATTGCAGGCTATACCCTTATCTTTAATTCTCAAGGAATTCAATTGGTACAGCATGAACCTTTTGAGTCTGCAAAGGCTGTTATTGAAAGGGGAAGTGATATCCAATCTGTTACAGTTATACGTGAATTCATATCGAATAGGATGTTGGTAAAAGATACTGATAATGGAAAGATTTTGGCCAGCCAAATAGATGATCTAAAAAAGCTTTTAGATGCTTACCGTTTAGGATTAATAAAAGAGAAGAGAGATTGAAATTTTAATGAAAAAACATCTGATGATTAAATATAGAAGTTTAACTGCGAAAGAAATAGAGACTTTAGAAAAAAATGAGTGTCGTGCTGATAGCTGGGATAACATTCAAGTTGTAGATAATTTTACACCAGAATTCATTTCAAAAACTAAATTCTCTGGAAAAATATTATTAGGTGAGTTTGAAAAGGAGTTTCAACTTGCTGGTGGGTTAACTAAGCATTCTTGTATTAGTTGCGCAACTATACATAATTGCGAAATAGGAAATAATGTAGTAATTGAAAATGTTCAGAACTACATCGCAAACTATATCATTGGTGACAACTGCTTTATTCAGAACGTCGATATCATGCTAGTTGACTCTAAATCAACATTTGGAAATGGTGTAGAAGTAGCAGTTTTGAATGAAACAGGTGGACGTGAAGTACATATTCATGATAAACTTTCTGCACACTTTGCATACATATATTCATTATATCGCCATAGCCCTCTCTTGATTCAAAACATGTTCTCAATTATTGATTTCTACTGTAAGAAATATGCATCAGAAATGGGTAGTGTTGGTAACGATTCAACTATTGTAAACGTAGGCTTTATTAAAAATGTCAAAATAGGTTCCTACTGTCGGATAATGGGAACGATGAAACTAGAGAACGGTTCTATTAATAGCAATGAACATGCACCTGTAAAGATTGGTCGCAACGTAATAGCAGAGGACTTTATCATTTCATCTGATTCACGCGTTGAAAGCGGTACTATCCTTAAACGATGTTTTGTAGGTCAAGCTTGTCATCTTGAGCAAAACTACTCTGCATCTGACTCTTTGTTTTTCAGCAATTCACAAGGAATGAATGGAGAAGCTTGTGCTCTTTTTGCCGGACCTTTTACGGTAACACACCATAAATCAACTTTGCTCATTGCTGGTATGTTTTCGTTTATGAATGCTGGGTCAGGCTCTAATCAAAGTAATCATATGTATAAGCTTGGTCCTATTCATCAAGGTATTATTGAGCGCGGAGCTAAAACAACAAGTAACTCTTATGTATTATGGCCCGCAAAGGTTGGTCCTTTCTCTTTAATTCTTGGAAGACATCATCAACACGCCGATACTTCTAATTTGCCTTTTTCTTATTTAATAGAAAAAGATAACACTACTTATATTGCACCGGGCATCAATTTAAGAAGTGTGGGTACTATACGTGATGCAAAAAAATGGCCGGAAAGAGACGCACGTAAAGACCCAAACAAGTTGGACTTTATCAATTACAATTTACTTAGTCCATATACTATTCAAAAAGTCTTTGCAGGAAGAGAAATATTAAAAAACCTGCAAACAACTGCAGGTGAAACTTCTGCCATTTATACCTATCAAAGTTGTATTATAACCAACTCAGCACTTCGCAAAGGATTACGACTATATGAGATGGTTACTCATAAGTTTCTTGGTAACTCACTCATAAAACGATTAGAGAAAACTGAGTTTAAAACCGACGATGAAATCAGGGCTCAATTGTTGCCTGATACTGATAGTGGTGCAGGAGAATGGGTGGATCTTTCTGGTCTAATAGCGCCCAAACACGAAATTGACTTATTAATTAGAAAAATCGAAAGTGGAGAAGTAAATAAACTCCATCAGATAAACCATATCTTTAGCACATTGCATAAAGAATATTATAAGCTTGAGTGGACTTGGGCATACAAGAAAATTCAAGAGTTTTACAAAATTGACGCACAAAAAATAACATCCAACGATGTAATTGAAATTGTGGAGAAGTGGAAAGAATCAGTTATCAAACTGGATGAAATGATATACGATGATGCAAAGAAAGAGTTTTCTTTATCTTTCAAAACTGGCTTTGGAGCAGATGGGAACACAAAGGAGCGAGCACTCGATTTTGAAAATGTGAGAGGAGACTTTGACAATAATGAATTCGTTAAAACAGTATTAAAGCACATTGTAGATAAAAGAGCGTTAGGCAATGAGCTAATTGCTCGTATGAAACAAGTAGAGAGATAGATGAGCAAAAAGAAGTATTATGTAGTTTGGCACGGCAAAAAAACAGGTGTTTTCGATTCGTGGGCTTCATGCAAAGAACAAGTAGCAGGTTTTTCAGGAGCAAAGTATAAATCTTTTGAAAATAAACAAGAAGCTCAAGATGCTTATGCAATGCCGAGTAGTGATTTTGTTGGCAAAGCGAAGAAAAAACCAGAATTAACAGAAGAGCAAAGAAAATTATATGGTAAGCCAATTCAAAAAAGCATTTCGGTAGATGGTGCATGCAATTCACAAACAGGTAGAGCAGAATATAGAGGGGTGTTTACTCATAATGCTTATGAGATTTTTAAGATGGGACCCTTTGACGATGGAACTAATAATATAATGGAGTTCCTTGCCATTGTGCATGCACTTGCCTATTGCAAACGAGAAGGATTGTCTCTTCCTATTTACTCTGATAGTCGTAATGCCTTATTGTGGGTGCGCAAAAAAGAAGTTAGAACAAAACAAAAGCGTACTAAAAGAAATGAACCGCTATTTAATCTTATTGAAAGAGGCATTAAATGGTTGAATGAGAATGAATACCCCAATCAGTTGTTGAAATGGGAAACAAAAGTTTGGGGTGAGATACCTGCAGACTTTAATCGAAAATAGAATATCTTTTCATCATTTACTCTATCATAATTTTCAAGTAACAAAAAACTCAAAATCTATCGCTAAATCTTCGGTTTCATCAGTGATTTTACTTATATAGTGCATATTTCGTGCATTTGCTCTATTAATTTCAACATTTTATTCTAATCTTTGTTATCTAATTTATATCATCAATAGAACTGTTTTAGGAAATCAACTATAATTTATAAATCATTGTGTAATGACTGACCGTTTAACTGGGTTGATACAGAAGTTTCAACCCCATGCATTTAATATACCTCTTGATAGAAAAGAATTGGAAGGAGTAATTGATAGATTGTATCAATTAATGTTTCCCATATCTTCAATAACTAATGTAGAAATAATTCATGCTAAATTGACTTTGGTTGCAGATTGTTTGTTGAAAAACATTTCAAAAATTACCAATAAAGATTTTGCACACAAAGTTATGGAGCAATTCCTCATTGACTTTCCTATAATTCAGTATAGGTTGGCAAAAGATGCATATAGTTATCTAGATAATGATCCAGCAGCAAAAAGTATTGAAGAGGTAATATTGACCTATCCAGGTTTCTATGCTTTGTGCGTTCATCGTATTGCGCACAAGCTGCACGAGCTCGAGGTGCCTTTAATTCCACGTTTGTTCTCAGAGTATGCACACTCTAAAGTAGGTATAGATATTCATCCAGGAGCGAAGATTGGTAAAAACTTATTTTTAGATCATGCAACCGGAATTGTAATTGGTGAGACCGCAATTGTAGGTGATAATGTTAAGATATATCAGGGGGTTACTTTAGGTGCTCTATATTTGGAAAAGAAACTATCTTCTACAAAGCGACATCCTACTGTTGAAAACAATGTTGTTATTTATGCAGGTGCAACTATTTTAGGAGGTGATACTGTTATTGGTCGTCACTCTACAATTGGTGGTGGAGCTTGGCTAACTCAAAGTGTCATTCCATACTCATTAGTATATAACAAAGTAGATGTAAAAATTAAAACAGTAAAAGACTTTGAAGAACCAAATGACTTTGTCATTTAGTTTAAAGATACAAAGCACTCATTCAGACATTTCTTAAATCAAAAACATATGAAGTACAATAATATTTTAGAAACAATTGGAAACACTCCTCATGTTCGCTTAGGTAAACTGTTTCCGGATCACGAAGTTTGGATAAAGCTTGAAAAACAGAATCCTGGAGGTAGTCTTAAAGATAGAATAGCTCTCGCAATGATTGAAGCTGCAGAGAAAGAAGGACTTTTGAAACCGGGTGGAGTAATAATAGAACCATCATCTGGCAACACAGGTGTAGGTGTTAGTTTTGTTGGAATGATGAAGGGTTACAAAGTGATAGTAACAATGCCTGAATCAATGTCAACTGAGCGTCGCAAGTTGATTTCGCTGTATGGAGCTGAGTTAGTATTAACTCCCCGCGAACTGGGTATGAAAGGAGCAATAGCAAAAGCAGAAGAATTGAAAGAATCAATCGAAAACGGATGGATTCCGCAACAGTTTCGCAATATGGCCAACCCTGCTATTCATGCGAGTGCTACAGCACAGGAAATCATTGCCGACTTCCCAAAAGGATTCGATTACTTAATTACTGGAGTTGGAACAGGAGGTCATATAACAGGAGTAGGCTTAGAACTAAAAAAGCTATTCCCAAAGATTGAGGTTCTCGCAGTTGAGCCAGTTGAGTCTGCTGTTATATCAGGAGAAAACCCTGGGCCTCACTCGCTTCAAGGACTTGGCGCAGGATTTATACCAGATACATTGGACGTAAATGTGCTTGATGGTACAATTAAAATTGAGAAAGAAGAAGCATATGAATATACTCGGAAGATAGCCGAAGTGGAAGGAATATGTTGTGGCATTTCTACAGGAGCCGCTTTAGCAGCGGTTGCCAAAAAATGTGCAGAGCTAACCAGCAAAAAGAAAATCCTGACTTTTAATTACGACACAGGGGAACGATACTTATCTATTGAAGGTTTGTATTGAGAATATATTGTAGAGACGCAGCAGTTTGCGTCTCTTTTCTATTTATGTTAACTTACTTCCCTCTAATTTCATTTAGTATAGCAACAGCATTTTCTACGGTTGTTACATTCTTGATAACTACCGATCGTCTTTTGCCCTTTTCCCTCAACTTGCAAGAACGAGTGTTGCTCATCACATAAGAAATTAGCTTTTCAAACTCATCAGATTCATAATAAGGAGAATCTTTATCTGTCAGTAAATGAATTATCATTTGCTGATTCTTTAGTACTATTTTCTCAATTCCTAAAGACTTAGCCAAACGCCTCAATCTCACTATACGAATTAACTCTTTACCTTGAGCTGGTATTTTACCAAATCGATCTTCAAGTCGTTTACCAAACTCCAATGTTTCAAGCTCTTTTTCTAATCCATCCAATTCGCGATAAATTGCAATACGCTCTGCATCATTAGGAATATACATTACGGGGAACATCAATTCTAAATCGCTCTCTACAAGCACATCGTCTACAAATGATTTATCTTCTGATGCTTTTTCATCCTTACCATTAGATTTAAATACTTCGCTAAATTCATCTCTGCGAAGTTCTTGTACAGCTTCTTTCAATATCTTTTGGTAGGTTTCATAACCTAAGTCGGCTATAAACCCACTTTGCTCTGCACCCAAAAGATTCCCCGCGCCTCTTATATCTAAGTCTTGCATGGCAATATGAATACCACTGCCCAGTTCCGAGAAATTCTCGATGGCTTGCAATCGCCTTCTTGAGTCAGTGCTAAGAGAGTAAAGTGGTGGTGCTAATAAATAGCAAAATGCTTTTCGACTGCTCCGTCCAACCCTTCCTCGCAACTGATGTAAGTCACTCAATCCAAAGTTTTGCGAATTGATAACTATCATGGTGTTGACATTGGGTATATCTATGCCCGACTCGATTATGGTGGTTGAAATAAGCACATCAAAATCGTGATTGATGAAGTCGCCAATCACTTTCTCCATATCTTTCGGATTCATCTGTCCGTGACCAACCCTTATTCTCACATCGGGTATTTCACGTTGAATCAGAGCCTCCATCTCATATATGTTTTGAATGCGGTTGTTAACTATAAAGACCTGTCCATTCCTACTCAATTCGAAGTTGATAGCTTCGCGAATAATTTCGATATCAAAAGTATGCACTTCGGTTTGCACCGGATACCTATTAGGTGGAGGAGTAGAGATGGTGGTTAAGTCCCGAGAGCCCATCAATGAGAACTGCAGTGTGCGAGGAATAGGTGTGGCAGTCATCGTAAGCGTATCAACATTTATTTTCAATTGCTTCAACTTCTCTTTCACCGAAACACCAAACTTTTGTTCCTCATCTATAATAAGCAAACCTAGATCTTTAAACTCAACATCTTTACCCACCAATCGGTGTGTGCCAATAAGTATGTCAATCTTGCCTTCCTTCAAATCAGAAAGCAACTCTTTTTGCTCTTTCGATGTACGGGCTCTACTCAAGTAATCTATTTTACATGGGAAGTCTGACAACCGTTCGCTAAAAGTGTGGTAATGCTGTGTTGCAAGTACTGTAGTAGGAACCAATACTGCCACCTGCTTGCCATCAGTTGCTGCTTTAAAGGCAGCTCGTATTGCAATTTCTGTTTTACCAAACCCCACATCACCACATATTAATCTATCCATTGGAATAGATTTTTCCATGTCGCTCTTAACATCATTAGTGGCTTTCAGCTGGTCAGGTGTATCTTCATATTTGAAAGATGCTTCAAGTTCAGTTTGTAAATAAGTGTCAGGCGAAAATGCAAAACCTTTCTCTTGATTACGCTGAGCATATAGTTTAATAAGATCGCGCGCAATGTCTTTGATCTTCGACTTTGTACGCTGTTTCACTCTTTCCCATGCTCCCGACCCCAGTTTATTAAGCGTGGGCGCATCACCCTCTTTACCTTTGTATTTCGATATCTTGTGTAGAGAATGAATAGATACAAATACAGCATCATTGTTTAGGTAGGTAAGCTTGATAACCTCCTGTATGTTTGCTCCTTCTCTCAATCGAACTAATCCTGCAAACTTACCAACCCCATGGTCCATATGTACCACAAAGTCGCCAATTTGAAATTGATTAATCTCTTTGAGAGACAACGCGATTTTGCCAGAGCGAACCTTATCGGACTTTAAGTTATACTTATGAAACCGGTTGAAAATCTGATGGTCTGTAAAGCAGCAGATCTTTAGTGTTTCATCAACAAACCCTTCGTGCAATGTTTTGCCAATAGGCGTGAAAGGTATGTTATCACCTCTATCTTCAAATATAACGCGAAGACGTTCTTGTTGCTTTTCGCTATCGGAAAGGATATAAATGGTATAATCATCTTTGATGAAGCTACTAAGAGAGTCACTAATTAGATCGAAGTTTTTGTGAAACAAAGGTTGAGGTGTTGTCTGAAACTGTAGTGATGCTTCAACCCCCTCAATTGTTTTTGCATCAAACCGAATGTGGCGAAAAGGCGTTACTGCCGAGTGGAAATTGGCTTGAGATAATAGACTTGGTTTGGTTATCTCTTCCACGTCAAGGTCTATTTTCAACTCATCGGAAAAGACTGATTCCACACGACTATCAATCCACTGCATATCTTCAAATCCTATAATGGTATTTGGATTGAGTGCATCAAAGAGTGTAGAGTCTTTCACTTTTTCATTTCCAAAATGAGGCACAATACGTATTTGGTCAAACGATTGTTGAGAGAGTTGCGAGTCGATATCAAAGCTGCGAATGGTTTCGACTTCGTCGCCAAAAAAATCAATACGATAAGGGAACTCACTTGAGTAAGAGAATACATCAAGTATGCTACCACGGGTGGCATATTGTCCTGGTTCGTAGACATAATCTACATATTCAAACTGATATGCATCCAGTTTTTTGGAAATAGCTTCGCTATCTATATGTTCGCTTACGGATACAGTGAGCGTGTTTTGTTTTAACGTGCTCTGAGAGATTACCTTTTCAGCTATTGCATCTGGATAGGTTACAATGATGTACTCTTTATCATTCTTCTGTAATCGCTCCAATACTTCAGTACGAAGAATTTCGTTTGCAGGGTCTAGCTGACCATATTTTGCAGCACGCTTGTATCCAGAAGGGAAGAAAAGCACCTCTTTGTCACTCAGCAATTGAGTGAGGTCATGATAAAAATAACCGGCATTCTCTAAGTTGTTGAGAATGTATAAATAGGGATTAGGGGCACGATTATATAGAGATGCTGCAAACAGAGGTTTTGATGAACCGTGAAGACCCTTTATAGATAGAGTTTTCACTTCGCTCAACAATTTACTTGCTGCAGCAACATTGGTCTTTGTGCCAAAAAGCTTTAATAGTATCGAAATATCCAAATCGTTGATTTTAACGGGCAAAGGTAAGCGATTCAACTACATTCAGCAAAATATTTTAGTTAGCGGTAATTAATCTTTGCTGTAAAATCATTAATATCCAGATTAAAATATAGGCTTTTGCAAACAATGTTGTTAATTTATCACTGAGTTAAATCTATTCTACTGTATTTGTCTGACTCATATTAGATACAACATTTAGATCTGACTTATCAATGTATATGTTAGCGTACATTTTGTTTAGCAAATGTCGATGAAGCAGCTTAGATATCTTGGTTTACCATGTAACAATGTGAAGGATTATAGCTCAAATGTTGTATATTTGTTGCAGCAGATAGACGATTGTATATTCTAAATCAACAACAATGAACTACAAAGTAAAAAAACTGGTTCTTTGCCTGCTACTTGATGCAGTGGGACTTGTAAGTTTCACGATTCCACTTGTAGGAGAGTTCTCCGATATTATATGGGCACCAATTGCAGCCATTATCAGCTACAAAATGTTTGGGGAGAAGCGAGGGAAGTTTACTGCTCTCACCACTTTTACGGAAGAGATTCTTCCATTTACAGATATTATACCCTCTTTCACTATTTTCTGTATTCTTTTCGATTGGATGGGGATAGGCAGCTCTAAAAAGTCACCATTATTACATAATTAAATAACAAAATCATGTTACAAAAACACATTATCGTTTTCACTTTGGCTTGCTTGAGCTTAACTTCATGTGTCCAGGCGAGCAATAAACAAGAAACAGGATTGCTATGGAAGATATCCGGCAATAAATTGGAACAACCCTCCTACCTTTTTGGTACACATCACTTGGTGCAGTTATCTTATTTGGAGAACATAGATGGAGTTGAAGAGGCTTTTATGGCAACTGAGCAAACAGTAGGAGAAGTGGATATGAACAACATGGGCGAAATGCAAATGCAACTGATGATGGCATCAATTATGCCCGACGGTGAAAGCTATCAAGACTTAATGAATGAGGATGACAGAGCTTTATTAGATGCAACGCTACAAGAATATGTAGGTGCAGGCCTGAGTCAATTTGGACAAATGAAACCGGCTATGCTCAACACGTTACTCTCGGTGATGATGTACAAAAAATTCTATCCTTCGGAGGAAGATGGATTAAGTATGGACGAATATTTTCAGAAGAAAGCCAACGATCTGACTCGCCCAACGCTAGGTTTGGAAACGGTGCAAGATCAAATTGATGTGTTGTTTGGTTCACAGTCAATTGAACGACAAGCCGAATCATTATTATGCACCATCAAAAACATCGACTATGGTAAAAAGCAAATGGACAAGCTAATGACTGCATACTATGCACAAGATTTGACTGCAATGGCAAAGCTATATGAAGAGGACGATGCAGATAATCCTTGCCCAAGCACTCAGGAAGAAAAAGATGAACTCAACAAAGAGCGCAATCAAGTATGGATGGAGAAACTTCCTGAAATGATGA
>DATERO010000013.1:0-2529 GCA_035271465.1 Dysgonamonadaceae bacterium
ATTGTAATGTTGAAGTGATGCACCCAAGCCTACATCTCCAAGACCTATCCATGTAAGAATTTGAACAATTGCAGATGAGTGTTCGCTCCACTTAGTAAACTGTGAAGCATAAAGAGGATAAACCTCTTGAATGTTTCTAATTACTGCCTGATCTTCGAAAAAAAGTATCGTGCCATAACCTGCACTAAAAGAGTTATTTACTTTTTCTTCTGATTGCTTAAAAGCTTCTTCCGAAACACTGACTTTTTTCAGTTCATCTTTTGTTATATCCCATAATCGCTTATGATCATCGCCCAACAATAGGACAACTCGCGCAGATTGCGTATTAAAAGATGATGGGGCATGCTTTAATACATGCTCAATAATTGATCTTAGCTCTTTATCTGAAACGGGCGATTCGTTTTTCAATTGATAGTGACTTCGTCTATGCTTAATGGCGTCCTTAAAATTCATTCTCATTTGTTATAATTTTTAATTTGAAAAAATGTGTTGACTCTCTTTATTTATTTTGAGTAGTCAAAACAGACAACTCAGTAAAAAGTTCTATGTTAATTTTCTATAGCTTATAGATTATTTGAATGCTATTATGTATATTGATCATTGTAAAATAAAGAATATTTGAAGTGAAAATACTTTTATTTTCAAATTACTGCCGTACCTTTGAACTCTTATTTCAAAAATTAAAATGGAAAAACAGAAACGACAAAAGAATGTAAAAGTAGTAGAGAAAACTATTATGGTGGCTGATATTGGAAAATTGCCACCACAAGCACCTGAACTTGAAGAGGCTGTTCTGGGAGCTTTGATGTTAGAAAAAGATGCATTCTCTATTATTAGTGATATACTTAAACCTGAAAGTTTTTACGAGGAAACACATCAATCTATTTTTGGTGCAATTTACAATTTGGCAATGCAGCAAAAACCGGTTGATGTGCTTACAGTAGTTGAAGAACTGAAGAAAAGAGGTGAGTTAGAGTCAGTTGGAGGTGCTATATATGTTGCTGAGTTAACAGATAAAGTTGCTTCAGCCGCTCACGTAGAGTATCATGCTCGAATTATTGCTCAAAAATATTTAGCCCGACAACTTATTACATTCTCATCAGATGTTGTCAATCAGGCATTTGATGAAATGATAGATGTGGATGACTTGATGCAGGAAACTGAGAGTAAGCTGTTTGAGATTTCTCAGAGAAACGTAAAGAAAGATGTTGTTCAAATCAATCCTGTAATTAAGGAAGCGTTGAACAACCTGCAAATTGCAGCAAATAGAGAAGATGGATTAAGTGGGTTGCAATCAGGGTTTAAGAAACTAGATGAGATTACATCTGGATGGCAAAACTCTGACTTGGTAATTATTGCTGCTCGTCCTGCTATGGGTAAAACAGCATTGGTGTTATCTATGGCGCGAAACATGGCAGTGAATTATAAATTTCCTATTGGTCTCTTTTCTCTCGAAATGTCGAATGTGCAATTAGTTAACCGTTTAATTGTGAACGTTTGCCAGATTACGGGTGATAAAATTAAAAGTGGCAAACTAACAGAAGAGGAGTGGATTCGTTTAGATAGTAAAATTAAAGACTTATATGATGCACCTATTTTTGTTGATGACACGCCAAGTCTTTCTATTTTTGAATTGCGAACTAAAGCACGAAGACTTGTACGCGAACATGGTGTGAAGATTATAATAATTGACTACCTACAATTGATGAATGCAAGCGGAATGAACTACGGAAGTAGGGAGCAAGAGGTAAGTATGATTTCGCGTTCATTGAAAGGGTTGGCCAAAGAGTTGAATATCCCCATTATTGCTCTTTCTCAGTTGAACCGTGGAGTGGAAACTCGGCAAGGTGAGGGTAAGAGGCCGCAATTAGCCGACTTACGTGAATCAGGAGCTATTGAACAAGATGCGGATATCGTATGTTTTATACATCGACCAGAGTACTATAAAATTACCGAAGATGAGCATGGCTCTACTATTGGTATAGCAGAGATTATTATTTCGAAACACCGTAATGGTGCCACAGGAATAGTAAGAATGAAATTTGAAAGCGAATATGCACTCTTTAAGGATGAAGAACCTCAATATGCTGAGTTCACTTCAAGTATGAACAGAAGGACAGCAAATGCATCGGATAATTCTAATAATATGGGAACTCCCTTCTAATTAATTCAACTGAAAATGACAATGAGAAATAGATTAAAATATGTAGTGCTTTCACTTTTTGTATTGTTGATTGTTAGTTGTAATTCTATGAAATCTGATGCAAAAAAAGCAGCATCTCTTATCAACAAAAGTGTTAAGCAAACCCATGCTTTGAAGTTTGATAAAGCTGAGAAGTCTTATTTAAAAGCACAGGAAATTATAAATAATTATAAGGAGAAGGGCAAAACTGAAGAGTTCTATGAAATATTCATTGCTCTTCGAGACAAAGAAAGAAAACAAAACGCAAATTAAACTAATTCAAAGCTTTAGCAAACAAAATAATGTGTAATTTTGATTTGTGAATTGAAGAATTCACAGTATAGCAT
>DATERO010000014.1:0-6738 GCA_035271465.1 Dysgonamonadaceae bacterium
ATCTGGTAGTGCGGAGTAGTTGCCTAAAGATCCAACTTCACTAAAACCAGGACCAACGTTTGCAACTCTACTTCCTTTTCAACAACCTCCTGGTCAATCTTTGAGGCAAATACTCCTTGGGGATGCTTGATCAATCGCAGCTGCTTCATCAATATTTGAAAAAAAAGATAAATTCTGTCGAATTTAAATCCTCCTGCTGTTGATCCTACCATGGATCCTTGAATGGTGAAGTAGATAAGAATGATTACAGTGAAAACAGGCCAAACAGAAGTATCAACTGTTGCGAATCCCGTTGTAGAAACTAAGGATGTTACTTGAAACAGACTATGTCGTAAAGCATCTATTAAACTGTAAGTATTATCGAAGTATAGTTTAAAAGCAACTGCCAATATACCTATAAAGATAAGCAAGAAATAGCTTCTAACTGAATTTGAGTGAAAAAGGTTTGGCTTTCGCCCAATCATTGTGATATAAAGCATACCAAAGTGCAAACTGCTAAGCACCATAAAGACCACAATTGTCATTTCCATCCAAATATTATTGTAGAATGCCATGCTGGTGTTTTTTGTTGAAAAACCCCCAGTTGCAATGGTAGACATTGAGTGGCAGATAGCATCAAAGAAGGTCATACCTAACGACCAAAGAATGATTGTCTCTAAAAAAGTAAGACTTATATAAACGATGCCTATGATTCGTGCAATATGCCTTGCTTTAGTTTTAAAGTTCATGCGTGATAGGTTGGACAACTCTGTTTTGTAAAGACTCGAGCGTAATCCTCTTGCCTGTGGTAAAATGAGAAGAACAAATAGTATAACACCCATACCACCAATCCAATGAGTGGAGGATCGCCAAAAGAGTATTCCTTTAGGTAGCGATTCTATTTCGTTCAGAATAGTAGAGCCGGTTGTTGTATAGCCCGATACACTTTCGAAGAAAGCATTAGCAAAGGTAAATTCGCCTCCCCACATAAGATAAGGCAGCATACCAACAATGCAAGTAATAAACCACCCCGTTACACTTATTGCCAATCCTTCACTAAATCGAACTTCATCTATCCTTTCAGTAAAAATTAAAGGGAAAAGTCCTAAAATAGTGCATACCAATCCACTATAAAACAAAGGGACAAATGATGTTTCATTTAAATAGAATGATATTATTGCTGATACGTATAAAAAAAGAGAGTTGAATAGTAATACGTACCCAATGTACTTTATGATTGCTTCTCTTCTCACTTATTTTGATTTGTCTTATTGAAATGAATCAGCATACGCCTTATTAAATTATTTATCTCGAATTGCAAAGTTCTTAATTCATCTTCCGATTTTATGTCAACATTCAGATTGAGCTGTGGGGGTCTGTAACTTTGTGTAGCAGTTATTAATCTATGTAATGGCTCTACAAAGTAACGAGATATGAAAAAGTTAAGTAGCAAAGCAAAGACAATTGCCAAAATTATGGAGACTATTCCAGGCATCATGGTTTGATACAATCTTTCGTGCATCTTACTTGCTTTCGAGTACATGCCTGCTTGATTCAATTCCATTAAAAGTATAACCTCCTTTTTTGTATTCATAAATTGGTCATGCAAGCTGAGATATTCAATCTCTTCAGTGGATTTTTTGCTAATGATTGAGTCTAATAATGCAGAGTAAGTTTTATACTCCAACTCAATGTTTCTGATAACACTCTCTTCACCTTTTTCAGTTGCATTCTTTTTTATTTCAATCATAGACCTGACAATTGTGGAGTCTGCAGCGTGTATCAATCTTGATCCCTCATCATTTTTGCCTAAATAAACCATGAGTATACCACTATCTTCACGTTCTAAAGCATCTATTACATTCAAAGCATGTTCAATTGATTGATAGTTATGGTCAATTACATCTCTGAATGAATCATTCATTTTGCTCAGTTCCCAAATTGACATCACGCCTGCTATCAATAGCATGAAAACCAAAAGCATAAAGCTTGAGAATATTTTTACTTTTAACTTCTTAATCATTTCATTTAGTGTTGAAATTTGAATATAAAAGTAACAATAATTTTTTCTTATAAAAGTAAGTTTGCCAATTATAAGCACAAAAAAAATTAGGACAGCTTTTTAAAGCTGTCCTAATTTTTATATTGGTAGTTTATATGCTTAATTACTTAATTCATCAGCGACATAAATTCTGAATTACTTCTGTATTTTGCAAACTCTAAATCAGTAGCAGCTTGCATCTTGATTGCACTGTTACGTTCTATTGCTACGCGTAGGTTTGAAGCTACATCTGCAAAGTTATTAGTGCGTGCTGCAATTACTGCTAATAGATATGCTGTAGTTTCATCTGGGTTCTCTATTGCCTTTAAAGTTTCAGATGCTCTATTATAGTTGTTGGTAAGTAGTTGTGCCAAGGCAGCATTATTAGATTTAGTGTCTTCGTAAGCTGTAACGGCTTGTTCGTACTGTCCATTTTTCAAATATAAAAGACCCATTGCTTGCTCAAGGTTTTTAGCGCCTGAGGCTGTACCTAATAACTCTTCAGCTTTTCCTGTATCATTCTCATTAAGAGCAAGTAGAGCTAGGTTTACATTGGCTTCGGGAGCTTGTGCTTTTACTTGCAATGCACGATTGTATGCTTGCATAGCTTTGTTTAAATCGCCTTCGCGATAAAAACTTGTTCCGATATTGTTCCAAGCACGATAGTCTTGAGGGTAATTAGCTGTAATATACTGGTATATTTTTTCTTTTTCAGTTTTGTCATCAGTTAAAGTTGCGCCATACATCAGCTCTTCAATGTTCAGTTCTTTTGGATTACTGTTCCAGAATGACATGATTTCATCATCTGATTTACCGATAATCTCGATGTTAGCAGTTAATCTTGAACGACGTAATTGAGGCAAAATAGTTTCTGCAAGTTCTTGGAATACAAATGAAATGTTTTTAATCTCTTTTTCACGAGTTTCTGGATCGGGATACATTGATAAAACGCGAAGCACTAAATCTTTGTCTTGCAAGTTAGATGCTTCCACTAGTTGGCGAAAACCTTCCCAGTCTTCAGCTGTATAACGAGCATTAATTTCAGCATTAACTTCTTGCTTCTTCATTTCACTGTCTAAATAGGTAGAAGTTCTTTTTTCACGCTCAGCTGCTAGTTTTTCGTTTAATGAAAGTCCACCATCAGGAGATGCATAAGCTGATATTTCTATATCAACATTTTGACGAGGATCTTCATAAGCTTCCTTAACTTGTCTTTTCCAAGCTGCCAATTCACTTTTGTTTAACTCACTTGATCTTAAGTCAGCTTGTTGGATTAAGAAAAGAATATTAGCATCTTGCTTTTGTTGAATGATACGTTGAAAAGCATCTTGAGCATCTGATGGATCAGAAGTCAATGCACTTGCAAGGGCAGAAGTAGCAACTACTCCGTCAGCAACTTTCACCTCTGGAAGCTTTACTGTTTTGCCTTTAATTTTTGCATTGAAGCGAAGATATAACTCAGATTCACGCATTTCAGGTTCATAGTTGAATTTGAAATTCATAGCTACGTTGCCACCTCTATTCTTATTAATAACGATACCATTTCCTGCAACTTTGTCACCTTGGTATGTGTAAGGAATCCCATAGGCTTCTTTTCCTGCATATTTTAAAACAGGAGTAACAACTACAGTTGCATTTGAGTTAAACCATTTTTCAGGAAATACTCCGTTAACAGTAGCCGGAACTTCAGTCCCAACTGTCTCCAGTGGAGAAGGTGTCACGTTAAAGTGCGATGGTGTCAGCGGCTTTAGTGAGCTACTGCATGATGTGCTTAAAATGCCAATAAAAGCAAGCAGTAAGAGAGATAAATAAATGTTTTTAGTTTTCATGAGGATAAAAAAATATTTAGATTATTTTATATGCTATTTATATACAAAAATACTTTTAATTTTGATGATTAGAAAATGAATGCTGTTTTTAATTTTAATGATATTGATCTTTTAAAATCTGAATCCTAACTCTTTTGCTACAAAAAGATCCTCGCTGTTTAAGTTTTTGATAATGTGTGCTTTGTACTCTCTTCTTAATGGGTAGTGTGAGCGGAGATAATAAAACTTATCAGGATCATCTTTCAGAAGTTGAGAGTCTTTTTGTGGATCGTAAGTTTTCAGTATAGCTTGTGTCAACTGATCTTTTATATGATAAATAGATAAATCAATTACTTTATTTTTGGGTTCAGGGATAGAAGCTAATTCAATCGGGTCTTTTCCAAGTTCAAAAAAATCGTTTATGGAGTGCAAACTCATCATTGTAGCATTCCATTTTCCATCGGCAGAATATCCAGCAATGTGTGGCGTAGCGATGTCTACTAACTCCAAAAGTTTTAGATCAATATTGGGCTCGTTCTCCCAAGTATCAATAATTGCTCCCGAAACATTCTCATTTCTCAATGCTCTCTTCAACGCTTGATTATCTACAACAGATCCTCTTGAGCTATTAATTACAATTGGTTTCCTTACCAGTGTCTGAAAAAAATCTGCATCAGCAAGGTGATAAGTCGCATGTTTGCCTTCCTTTATTAAAGGTGTGTGAAAAGTAATAATGTCAGCTTCTTTTTGAATTGTAATCAAATCAACAAATGCATCTGAGTTCTCTGCTTCTTGACGAGGAGGGTCGTTCAATAAAACTTTCATCCCCAATAGTTCGCAAGCACGAGCCACTTCTTTACCTACGTTTCCAACCCCAACAACTCCAATCGTTTTATCTTTTAATAAAAAGTCATGTTTCTCTGCCATACACAGTAGTGATGCAGTCACATACTGTTCTACAGAGCGAGCATTACAACCAGGTGCTGTGCGCCAAGCAATGTTGTTTTGGTCGCAGTAGGCTGTGTCAATATGATCGAAGCCGATTGTTGCAGAGCAAATTAATTTTACATCAGAATTTTTCAATAACTTTTCATCAAAATGGGTTACAGTACGAACTATCAACGCATCTTTATCTTTTATAACTTCTTCTGTAAATTGATCACCTGGCAAATAAGTTGTTTCGCCAAATTGTTCTGCCATACCTTTTAGAAAAGGAATATGTGCATCTGCTAATATTTTCATAGCTATATTTTGTAAGATTGTTTTAACTGTGTTGTAGAATAGAGAGTTGTTAACTGTTAGATTGCTCAGAGAAAATAGCTTCACTCATTCCTTTAGCTGCCTTTCTTCCGTCTCCCATTGCGAGTATTACTGTTGCTCCACCCCTCACAATGTCCCCACCTGCATAAATCTCGGTTTGTGCAGATTGCATTGTATCGCTGTTTACAACAATTGTTCCCCAATCGGTAATTTCTAATCCTTGAAATGTTGATGGAATAAGCGGATTAGGAGATACACCCACACTTACAATTACTTGATCAACCTCTACCCAAATTGTTTCACCTTCTATTGCTATTGGACGGCGACGACCAGATGCATCTGCTTCTCCAAGTTCCATTTTTTGCAACAGCATATGTTGAACTCTGCCTCTTTCATCACCTTCATATTTCAACGGATTGTGTAATGTGTAAAATTCAATTCCTTCTTCTTTAGCATGATGAACCTCTTCAAGACGAGCAGGCATTTCTGCTTCAGAACGACGGTAAACAATCATTGCTCTTTCGGCTCCAAGTCTTTTAGCAGTTCGTGCAGCATCCATAGCTGTATTGCCACCACCAATTACTGCTACTTTCTTACCCATATGAACAGGGGTGTCGCTTTCGGGGCTGGCAGCATCCATCAGATTGATTCGGGTAAGATATTCATTGCATGACATCACACCATTTAAATTCTCTCCTGGTATATGCATAAAGTGAGGTAATCCTGCACCACTAGCCACAAATATTCCTTTATAATCTTCGGCTATTAAATCATCGTGAGAAATGGTTTTGCCTATAATGCAATTAGTCATAAATTTCACTCCCATCTTTGCCAAAACATCAATTTCTGCATCCACAATCTCATTTGGAAGTCTGAATTCGGGAATACCATAGCGCAACACACCACCTAATTCGTGCAACGCTTCATATACAGTAACTTCAAATCCTTTTTTCACCATATCGCCTGCAAATGATAGTCCGGCAGGACCCGAACCTATCACTGCTACTTTAATTCCATTGGTTGGCTCAACTTCAGGAACTGCTAAGTTACCCGTATCTCTTTCAAAATCGGCAGCAAATCTTTCTAAATGACCAATTGCTACAGCTGGTTTGTTGAGTTTTTGAACATAGAAGCATTGACTTTCGCATTGTCGCTCTTGCGGACAAACTCGTCCACACACTGCTGGCAGTGCACTTGTCTCTTTTAGTGTTTTAGCAGCTTCCAAAAACTCATTTCTTTCAATGTTCTTAATAAATTGGGGTATGTTTATTTCGACTGGACAGCCACTAATGCATGTTGGGTTTGCGCAATCGAGACAGCGATGAGCCTCTGCTATGGCTTGTTCAGGAGTTAATCCTAAATTCACCTCTTCGTAGTTCTTGTTTCTTATTTCAGGATCTAGCGAATTCATTTCAACTCGCGTCAAAAGAGTACGGTCTTTGTTCTTTATCGTTTTTCTTAGCTCTAGACGCCATGGAGCAGAGCGTTGTTCTTTTAAATATTCTTGTAAGGACATATGTTATGGGGTGTGAGTTATGAGTTATGGGTTATATGGGTTATGGGTTATGAGTTATGAGTTATGAGGTCTGGAGGTGTGAGATATAGGGCGTTTCGCTATCAAAAGTTTCTCTTTAGCTGGCGCTGGTCTCT
>DATERO010000015.1:0-18226 GCA_035271465.1 Dysgonamonadaceae bacterium
TAACTCACCTTCATTTTGATCATTGTGGGTATTCAACTCGATTCGATGATAATAGAAAAGCTGTGCCTACATTTCCTAATGCAACCTACTGGTTGAGTCAGGCACAATGGGATAATTACCGTAATCCTTCCTTATATGAAAAAGACTCATTCTTTGCGGAAAACATTGAACCAATTGCCGATGCTAATCAATTGCAACTCATTAATGAAGACATAGAATTATTTGAAGGACTTTCATTGAAGCTATATGATGGCCATACACCAGGGCAAATTGCTGTTTTTATCGACACAATAACCGAGAGGATAATTTATCCAGGAGACGTAATACCTACTTCTGCACATGTGTCTCTTGGTTGGGTGTCTGCATATGATAATAATGCAGCTTTGGCAATGGAGGAGAAAAAACGACTGTTAGATCAAATTATTGATGAGGACAGAAGAGCAATATTTTATCATGATGCTCATATTGTTTCTGCCAAGATTGAAAGTAAGAATGGGTATTACTTTCTAACAAATCCATATACTATTTAAAATAACTCTCCAATATAAACATCCAAGAAATAATAATTGAACACTTCTTCAAAAATTAATCTCTTTATGATGATACGTTTCAAACTACTTATTCGTTGAGTATGTAAGTATGGATATTGAAAAGTATAAAAAGTTAATTGTCCCTTTACGTCCGCAATTACTTTCCATTGCCTATAGAATAACAAGAAACGCTTCAGATTCTGAAGACGTTGTTCAAGACGTATGTCTGAAAATTTGGCATCGCAGGAAAGAATTTGCTAAGTATGCCAATATAGCAGCGTATAGCATAACGATGACAAAGAACTTGAGTATTGACAGAATTCGAGTAAAGCGCTTTACTTTAGATGAAGCCATACTTGAAAATCATATCGCAGATGAGCCTTTGCCTGACAGATTGATGGAGGAAAAAGATAATAATGCAATTATATCAGATATAATCACAAAGCTTTCTCCATTACAACAAAGGGTGTTTAAGATGAAAGATTTGCATGGATATGAAAATGAAGAGATTGCTGCATCATTGGATATTACTGTAGAAGCTGTGCGAAACAACCTGTCACGCGCACGCAAACGAATACAAGGGTTGTATTTAGAGAGTTACACAAAAAGAAAAGATGGTAAAGATGGATATTGAAAATGTTTTAAATAAGTATTTTGAAGGTGAAACAACCGCTGAAGAAGAGCGTCAATTACGTGCTTATTTCTATCAAGAGAACTTGCCAGACAATTTAAAAGAATTAGCACCCATTTTTACATATATTGAAGATGAGCGAATTGCTTTGAAGGCATTAAAAGAAATTACAGATGAATCATCTCATTCAACTAAGGCAATTGAAAAATCGTGGCTAACTCGTCCATTAATTATTAGTCTATTAGCCGCAGCATCTTTAATATCAATATTCTTTTTATTTTCTCCTGGAGATAATAACTCAGAGACAGGAGTTAATTATGCTTGGATAAATGGAAGACGAATTACTAATCAAACTGAAATTAAAATGTTTGCTGAAAAATCGTTAGAGAATGTAGCATCAAGCGAAAATATATTTTTAGAGCAAATGAGTTCAGTTTTTGAAGAAAATAAAGGAGAACAATAATATGAGACGAACAGAAGATAGCCGCTGTTATATTAAATATATTGCATTATTTATGATGTTCATGATAGCATCTGCCTCTTTTGCTCAAAAGGAATTGGCAATAGACAAAATATTCAATAAATATGGTATGCAAAAAGGCAGTACAATGGTGATATTATCAGATGATATAATTAAATTTTACCACCTTGACTTATATAAAAGCATCACTTTAGCCTATGATAAACAGCGTTCCGAAGAAATACAACAAAGCTTAGAGATTGATAAAAAACAAGCAAAGAAAATTAAAGAGGTAATTTCGAATGGTATTATTTACTCAGGATATTACCAGCTCTCTACAGAGAACAAGCATAAGAAACGATATATACTATTCAAAATATCTGATAATGCCACCGCAACCCTTATATATATGGAAGGTGATATTGAGTCGGAAGATATAGTAAACATGTTATTTATAAAACAAGGAAAATAAACAAACCCAAATTTTCGAAACTCACAAAATGACAAATAAAATGAAACAGTTAACGATTGCACTCTTCTTCCTTACTCCATTATTAGTAATGGGTAACAGCTTTGAATTGGCTAATGATACAGTTATTTACCACAATAACAGGAAAATCGTTATTGACGATAGTAATGATAATATTACGGTAGATATTTATCAAGTAAATGCTGAGGGTGATACACTATGTAATGAAAAAATATACGAAGGTGTCTTTATTGATGAAAAGAGCATTGAGAAAGTTTATGATAATAGTTTTATAGTATCGATTCCTGATATATTTAAACCTAAAGAGAAACGTCATACCACCAAAGAGCATTGGAGTGGTTTTGGAGTGGGCTTTTCAAACCTCCCCGATGGATTTAATTTTGAAGGAGAATTAGCATCTATTATTAACGTTAGCAGAGCAATTCAATATAATTTAAATTTTGGAAGTGGCGGTTTCGTTTTTGCAAAAAATAACCTTAAAGCTGTTGTTGGTATGGGAATACAGTTTAATTCTATTCACTTCCAAAATAACAAATCCATAGAAGTGATCGATTATAAATCGGCCATTACAACTACTAGCTTAGGAAGTGAGTACAGTAATACGCGTTTGCATTATACATATCTAACTTTCCCGATACTTATAGAAAAAACTCTACCTATTGGTAAACGCTCGTCTCACGCATTCATTAATGGAGGAGTAGTCATAAAAGCAAAAACGGCTTCTTCTTCTAAGGTTTGGCAAGAAATAGATGGAAAGAAACAAAAAACAAAAATCCCAGGAGACTTAAACATACGACCAGTAACGTTTGACTTACTCGTTCAAGCAGGTTTTAATGATTATGGAGTTTTTGCTTCTTATTCACCCTTAAGTTTATTTTTAAACAACAAAGGACCTAAAGGGAATCAAGTAACTTTTGGATTTCAGATCTATTTTAATTAGTGAAAAACTGAAAGTGCCTGATGTTAAACACTGCAGATATAATAAGTATTCAGAAGAACATAACATTTACTGCATTCTTTTTATAATACTGTATGCTTCAACCACACCCAACTCCCCTGCTTTGCGAAGATCATCAAGCCCTGTTACAGTTTCGCCAATTGATAAACGTGCTAAACCTCTATTGAATAATGCTTCTGCAAACTGAGGTTCGCGCTGAATTGCCTCTGAGTAATCTGAAATGGCACCTCTATAATCTTTCTGAATACTTAGTATTTCAGCACGGTTATAATAAGCAAAGATGAAATCAGGGTCTAAATTTAAGGCACGTTCATAATCTTTGAGAATAATGTCATACTCCAATGTCTTTTTCGAAATTTCGGGAGGTGTTATTGAACTACTTATACTCTTAATGTCTTTTTCTAATGGAAGTTTCATTCTTGTTGATTGCTCAGCCAATCTAGTGCGAGTTTCGTCAACGTTGGGATTAAACTCTGCTTGTTTGGAGCGAGCAAGTGCACGTGCAAAAAAAGCTAAAGTAAACTCGGCGTTTTTTGCAATAGCATTGTCAAAATCTTCAATTGCACTAGCATAATCCTGAATGAGCATATAGTCTAATCCTCTCCCAAAATACATTTTTGAGTTGTCATGCGTTTCATCAATTAGCTTTGAGTAATTTTCGATTGAACGAAAATGTGTTTGCACTTGCAGTTCGTTCAAAGGTGCCTCAGAGTTTGTTGCTCTTATTTTCCATGACAAGTCTAAAGCGTTGTTTGCTTTGTCTATAGTAGCAGAGTAATAAACAGGACGATGTACTTCATAGGGCTTTTCATAATAAGTAACAACAAATTTTGGCTCAAGCAAAATTTCAGTATTTATGTTTTGAACTTTACCACGTGTTTGACTATTGTATTTTGATTTTTCTTCTGCCTTCTTATCGGCAACTACCAGTAAACTGAATTTTTCTATATCTCTGTCGGTTTCCTCTCGTGTTCCTGTTGGTTTTTCTTCTTCACTATTATCTATTTGAGCTAGTTCTTCATTGTCAATTCTTTTTCTAGCTTCTGCTTCTTTTGTACGTGCCAATTGATAATCATTTTCAGCACCTTTTAGATCGTTCACTTGACGTTTGAGTTGTGCACGAGAGTAGTATCCCTGAAAAAAATCGGGATGCTCTTCTAAAACTACATTTAAATCGCTTAATGCATTTACATTGTCTCCAATTTCAGCATTCAACATTGCACGGTTTAAATATGCAATGGTGTTTGATGGCTCAAGCTCAATTACTTTGTCAAAATCTTTGATTGCCCTATTGTTATCGGCAACTTGGGCACGGAGTAAGCCTCTGTTAAATCGTGCTATCAAATTATTCGACTCCATTTCAATTACTCGGTCATAGTCTGCCATGGCTCCGCGCAAATCCTGTAAATGATAGCGTACCAAACCACGATTGATGTAGTTGCCTTCAAAATAAGGATCTAAGCGTATGGCTTCATCTAAATCAGCTAAGGCTTTATTATAATCTTCTTGTTGCAAGTATAATATCCCACGAGCAGCAAAAGAGTGAGATGTATAAGGGTCTAATTCTATTGTAGTATTATAGTTTTGTAATGCAGTTGCAGTATCACCTTTTTCCAAAAACATTGCTGCACGCATCAAATAGCCAGGGGTGTAATCTGGGAAAAGTCGTAGAACATCTTCAAATGTCTTTTCTGCTATATCAAATTCTTTTAACTCAATATTCACAATCCCCATGTTGAGGAGAGTAATTTTATCTTCAGGAAGATACTCTAAACTTTGTGCATAATCCTCTGATGCTCCTTTGTAGTCTTCTCTATTTTGTCTTGCCGCACCTCTTAATTGGTATGCCGCAAGCCAATAGGGGTTTCGTTCTAAGCACATTGTACAATCATCTTCTGCTCCTTTAAAGTCATCTAAGAAAAACTTTGCCATACCTCTGTAATAATAAGGTGCAGCTAAATAGGGTTTTGAACCGATTACTTGATTAAAATATTGTATGGCTAAAACGTAATCTTCATAATAGAGTGCATTGCGTCCTATAAGCATAACTCTTTCTGTATTAACTTGAGCTGTTGCTGCGGTCAGAGAAAGAAGAAGAAAGATGTTTAAGAATATTCTTTTCATAATAGATATTACATCAATAGAGCCCTATCGTTTGTTTCAGAGTGATGTTTAAATATCCAAAGATAAACAACCTATGTTACCTTTGAAACTTTTTTAGTAATATATAGAACGATTATATTGCATTTAGTTTAATGTTTGATTATGAGCAGGGAATATGTACTAATTATCTCTGTTGTACTGATATCAATCGTTGTTCATTATCATCAACCGATATTTTCACTTCAACTACATCCTCTGGTAGCAATGTTTCCACAAGTTCAGGCCATTCGATAAAGCACATTTTATCAGAATAAAAATAGTCCTCATAGCCAAAATCATAAACCTCTTCAATATTTTCGATACGATAAAAATCAAAATGATAAATTGTCATACCATTATCGGTTTCATATTCATTTACTAATGAAAATGTAGGACTTGTAATGGTTCCAGTAACTTCCATTGATTTGCAAACAGCTTTTATGAATGTAGTTTTACCAGCACCCATCTCACCGTAAAATGCGAATATCTTTTTATCCCCAAATTTTTCTACAAATATCTTGGCTGCTGTGTCTATATCGGATATGTCTTTTAAAACAAAGTTCATATGTTGAATTGTGAGTTAGTTCAGTTATAAATGATTACAAAAATAAATAAATAAACTGAGAGTTGAGTATAAATCAAAACATACAGAGATAAAGAATTATTACTATGTATGAGACACTGCAATAAATATTAGACATTTTTACTATTAAATTATGAAAGTTTGTTATATTTGTTCTTGAAGGAAACTTATAACCGATTTCTATTTGCACTTATTATGGAGCTATCTGAAAAGTCAAAGCATTATATCTCATTAGAACAAAAATATGGAGCACATAATTATGAACCCCTGCCAGTAGTCCTATCAAAAGGGAAAGGATCTATAGTTTGGGATGTTGAAGGTAAGGAATATTTTGATTTTTTATCTGCTTACTCAGCGGTTAATCAAGGACACTGCCATCCAAAAATTGTTGAAGCTCTTACCGAACAAGCAAACACTTTATGTTTAACATCACGTGCTTTTTATAATGATTGCTTGGGGCCATATGAGAAATTAATGAATGATATCTTTGGTTACGACAAGCTTCTTCCAATGAATTCTGGTGCAGAAGCGGTAGAAACAGCACTGAAGTTATCCAGAAAATGGGCATATCAAGTTAAAGGTGTTGAAGAAAATAAGGCAATTATTATCACTTGCAATAATAATTTTCATGGAAGAACAATTTCCATTATATCTTATTCAACAGATGATAATGCTAAAAAAGAATACGGTCCTTATACTCCGGGATTTGAATCAATAAACTATAATGATACTGAAGCTTTAAAGAACGTTCTGGAAGAAAAGGGGAATAATATTGCAGCATTTTTGATAGAGCCTATTCAAGGCGAAGCTGGCGTGATAGTACCAGATGAAGGTTACTTAAAAAAATGCTATGATTTATGTAAGCAGCACAATGTTCTTTTTGTTGCAGATGAGATTCAAACAGGAATTGCAAGAACGGGTAAAATGCTTTGTTGTGACCATGAAAATATTCGTCCCGAAATTGTTATTCTAGGCAAAGCTATTTCTGGGGGAGTGCTTCCTGTTTCTGCTATACTGTGTGATGATGAAATAATGATGACTGTATCACCAGGGCAGCATGGTTCTACATTTGGAGGATTTCCATTAGCTTGTAAAGTGGCATCGGCTGCAATAAAGGTTGTATTGGACGAGGATTTAGCTGAAAAAGCAGAGAAGTTGGGTAATATATTCCGTAATGAAATGAGCCATGTGAATTCTCCATTTATCAAATTAATTCGTGGAAAAGGGCTTCTAAATGCAATTGAGATACAACCACACAATGGGAAAAATGCTTGGGATGTTTGTATCGAAATGGCCAAAAACGGTTTGTTAGCTAAACCTACGCATGAAAATATTATTCGTTTTGCTCCCCCTTTAGTTATCTCAGAAGAACAACTTAAAGAAGGTGTTGATATTATAATAAAGTCGCTAAAATCTTTAGAATAACATGCAAACAGCTAATAAGCTTCTGATGGTACGTCCTGCAAAATTTGCTTATAACGAGCAAACAGAAAGGAATAACTACTTCCAGGCAAGATTGCCAATTCCTAACATCCATGAGAAGGCTTGTGAGGAATTTGATAATTTAGTAGCTGTATTACGTAATAATAAAATTGAGGTAGTTGTAGTGCAAGATACGTTAGAACCGCACACTCCTGATTCAATATTTCCAAATAATTGGTTTTCTACACATTTAACTGGTGAACTTATTCTTTATCCAATGTTTGCACAGAATCGTAGACTTGAAAGAAAATCACAAGTTTTGGACACTATCAAAGAACATTTTCGTATACATAAAGTTATAGACTTAACAGATTGGGAAAACAAAAACAGATTTTTAGAAGGGACTGGGAGTTTAGTCTTAGATAATAATAACCGAGTTGTTTATGCATGCCGCTCAGAAAGAACTGACGATATTGTTTTTGAAGAGTTTTGTACAAAAATGAACTTTGAACCCCAACTCTTTAATGCGTACGATGAAAATAAGGAAAAGATCTATCACACAAATGTAATGTTAAGTATTGGAGAAAAGTACGCAGTTATTTGTGCTGAGTCAATTATTGATAATAAACGCAAAACGAAAGTGATAGAAACTCTTGAGGGTGCTGAAAAAGAAGTATTAGATATATCATTTAAACAAATGAGTAGTTTTTGTGCAAATATTCTAGAGGTGCGTAATTCAGATAATGAACACTGTTTAATCATGTCTGAAAAAGCGCACAAAGCTTTTACAAGCGAACAGCTTAATAGATTAGAAGGTCATTGCAAAATTATATCCTCACCTCTAAATATTGTAGAAGAAACAGGTGGTGGTTCATCTCGTTGTATGCTTGCAGAAATATTTTGCATTTAATCTATAATTTATAGCTTTATACAATTATAAACTTTTTAAATATAAAAAAAATGGCATTAGGAAAAGAATTAAAAGAATTCATGTTGCGTGGGAACGTAATTGACATGGCAGTAGGTATCGTTATTGGTGGAGCATTCGGAAAGATTGTTACATCATTTGTAAATGATATTTTGATGCCTCCTATCTCTATGCTGCTTGGTGATACGAGGGTTTCAGAAATGAACGTTGTACTTAAGAAAGCGGTTATGAGTGGAGAGGAAATTTTAAATCCTGCAATTACTTGGAATTATGGGATGTTTCTTCAAAATATTATGGATTTCTTAATTATAGGTATTTCAATTTTTATGGTTATTAAAGGAATCAACAATATGAGAAGAAAGAAAGAGGAGGAGCCTGCACCAAAAGAAGAGCCTGCACCAACACCTCAAGAAAGCTTACTTATGGAAATACGAGATCTTTTGAAAAAAGATTAGTCACTATCAGAATAAGTTAAGGAGCTATCTTAACAACAATAAATTACCCGGAGCTTTTAAATGATTTTACTCATATAAAGACTCCGGGTTTTTTATTTAGAAATGATATTAATCAAATGCATAAAATATATTTACATCCTATCTGGTACATCAATTCCCAATAAACACATTCCTTTTTTTATGGTAAGTGCGACATTCTTAGATAGCATTAATCGGAAATATCGCAATGCTTGGTTTTCTTCTCTCAAGATTGAGAAGTCATGATAAAATTGATTATACTCTTTCACTAAATCATAGACATAATTTGCAACTAGCGACACATTGTACTCTTCAGCAGATTGCTTAATGATTGAAGCAAAATCAACTAAAGTATGTACAAGCCCTTCCTCCTTGTCGGATAATTCAATCTCTCCAATAACTGCAGGTATTTCTATGTTTAGTTCAGCTGCTTTTCTTAGTACTGATTGTATGCGTGCATGCGTATATTGTATAAATGGACCTGTGTGTCCGTTAAAGTCAATTGACTCTTCTGGGTTGAAAGTCATGTTCTTTCGTGGATCAACTTTCAATATAAAATATTTCAATGCACCCAACCCTACCATGCGAACGATGTCACTAGCCTCTTGTGGCGTACAGTTATCTAATTTGCCCAACTCATTAGATGTTTCTCGTGCAGTTTCAATCATTTCTTTCATCAGGTCGTCCGCATCAACTACAGTTCCTTCGCGCGATTTCATTTTGCCTTCAGGCAACTCTACCATTCCATAAGAAAAGTGCACTAATCCTTTACCAAAATCATAGCCCATCATATCTAGTAAAGCGGAAAGAACCGTAAAATGATGGTTTTGCTCATTACCTACCACATATATCATTGTGTCAATTGGGTAGTCATCAAAACGGAGTTTTGCAGTACCAATATCTTGTGTCATATACACAGAAGTTCCATCAGCACGAAGCAATAATTTATGGTCTAAGTTTTGAGCAGATAAGTCTGCCCAAATAGAATTATCTTCCTTTTTATAAAATAGTCCTTTCTCTAATCCTTCTAAAACTCTTTTCCTTCCCACCAAATAGGTGTCAGACTCATAGTATATTTTGTCAAAGGTAACTCCCATCTCTTTATAAGTTTCATCAAAGCCTTTGTATACCCAGTTATTCATCATCTTCCATAGGTTGACTGTCTCAGTATCATTTTTTTCCCATTTTAAGAGCATTTCTCGTGCTTCAGCCATAAGTGTAGATTGTGCTTCGGCTTCGTCTTTACTGAGACCTTTGGATTCTAATTCAGCTAATTCGCCTTTGTACTTCTGATCAAACATTACATAGTAATCACCAATTAAGTGATCACCTTTTTTGTTCGATGATTCTGGTGTTTCATTATTTCCCCATTTTTTCCATGCCAACATTGACTTGCAGATATGAATACCTCTATCATTTACAATATTAGTTTTGACAACTTTCTTTCCGTTTGCTTTAAGAATTTCGCAGAGGGAATGTCCTAAAAGATTGTTGCGTACGTGACCCAAATGTAGCGGCTTGTTGGTGTTGGGCGACGAGTACTCTACCATGTATAAAGGTGAGTCTTCATTCGCTTGAGTAAAACCATAAGTCGGATTATTATTTATCTCCTCTAGCGTCTTTACCCAAGATGAAGATGATAAGGAAAGGTTCAAGAAACCTTTTATAACATTGAAAGATTCTATAAATGCAGAATTTGCCGTCAAGGTTTCGCCAATTTCTTGAGCAGTCTGTTCTGGGCTTTTTTTAGATATTCTCAATAGGGGGAAAGTCACTAAGGTATAGTTGCCAGTAAATTCTTTTTTTGTTTTTTGCAGTGTTATCTGAGACTCATTTACCTCTGCATTGTATAATTTAGCAATTGCTTCAATTATAAGCAACTGTAATTCTTTTTCTAAGTTCATTTTATAGTAGTTTAAATAGATATGGATACGCAAAAGTATAAAATATTGAGCAATCTACGGCATATACTTTTTATTTTAGATGATAAGAGATAACTTATTCGTATAGAATTCCTACAAGAAGATGTTTAAAAAACAATTAGGTAGCATATATAAGAAAACGCATTTTGCTGAAATGAATGCATAAAAAAACCATCTTTCTTTATCTTGAGAGACAGTTTTGATTATTCCTGATGCAAAAAGTAGTTACTTTTTGCATTGCACTACTAACTAGCATAGAGAGACGAAGATCTCTTTTCCTTCAGTTTCGAGAATTAATTTTTCTTCTCTTGCCAACCATCCTATAGCAGCATAGAGGTCATTGTATGTGATGTTAATGGTCTTTTTAAGTGCCTTTATATTCACGCGACCTTCTTTGTCTAACTGCGCCCACACTTTTCCAGCGTTGATTCCAATCTTTTCAATCATTTTCTTTTTTATTTTTATTATAATGAACTATAATGGTAAGTATTTACTCTATTTATATATGCAAATTGTTTATTCAAATGTTGTTAAGGTGTTTTGGATCAAATACTACGATGCATAATGTCATCGATCAAGTTATGAACTTGGTCTATTAATGAGCTCTGATGATCATTCATTATGACATAATCTGCCATTCTTATTTTATCCCTTTCAGATATTTGATACTTCATCCTAGATCTTACATCTGCTTCGCTTACTCCATCGCGATTCATTACACGCGAAATACGTTGAGAAAGGGGGGAGTAAACAGTTACAACTTTATCAATATGTACTTGGAAGTTAGCTTCCAGTAATATAGCAGCTTCTATAGCAACTATTTTATGATCTGAATGTTGTAGGCACCAATCATTAAAGTGTTTCAGAACCTCTGGGTGGATAATTGAATTGGCGAGTTCTAATTTTTTATTATCAGAAAAAATTATTTCTGCAAACTTTTTTTTATCGAGCTGTTTATTATTATCATACACCTCTTCACCAAAATGTTGGATCAACTGCTCTCTAATATGTGGTGAAGCATTATTGAGTTTTTTTGTTTCATTATCAGCATTATAAACAGGTACATCATGAAATTCAAAAAGGGAAGCCACAATTGACTTTCCACTACCTATACCACCGGTTATTCCTATCTTTATCATATCATATAATTATTTAAGTTCGAACAAAAATTCAACTATTCCTGGGGAGATATGAGGATTCTTAATTGAAGGCGGAGATTTGGTGAGCTCTAATTCTACTTGATCACCCTCTTTTGCTTTTAAGTCATTATAATTAATTTTAATCTCAAAGTCCTCAGGAACAATCTTCTTATAATCATCTAACGTAACAGCAAAAGTAACGTTCACTTTAGAAGGGAAAAACTTTATATCTGTATTATTCGGTTGGTTAGATACACTAATCGGTATTTCGAATTGCCTCTCCGTAAATTCATGAATGGGTATATAAACTTCAACCTTATTTGGTTTAAATTTCACACCTTCTATTTTTTTAAGTTTAGCACTCAGTTGTGAGGTTGCTTTTAGATTCTCAAATACACTGTACTCAGTAACTACTTCAGATATACTCCGCAGTTGATCTCCAGTTCCAAAGATTTGCACTTCGTTCGGAATTATAGATATTGAATCCACTACCAGATGTCCTCCACCAGTTCTCATTTCTCCATCAAATATAACAGGAACAGTCTTACTTTGAAGCTTTGCAGTTTCTAAAGTAATGGTTGCGGGTGCATATCCAATCAACTGTGTGTTTACAGATAATTTTGTGCGGATTAATTGAGTGAGCTGATTACCTTGTAATCTGATGTCGTTGTTTTTTTGTGCATCACCCACATCAATTAAAAGTGAGTCTCTTCTTTTGAAAAAGTAATAGTTGAATAATCCCGAACCTTGATCTCTAATTCGAAGGTCCATATACTGAGGCATTTGATTCACAAAGACTTCTTCTTCGGGGATATTTACATACTTCAATGGTATTTGATAATTTCCTTCTACGTTACGTTGGAAAAAAATTAAGAGCCAAAAAATAAAAGCTAAAATTAAAAACAAGAAAAATGGAATTACCTTACTCCATTCTATTTTTGAAAAAAATATACGGAGTTGATCTATAAGATTTAAGATAATTCTTGAGAGAGACATATTTTACTTGTTTCCAATTTTAATACGTTACCAAGTTAACTGTTTTAATACATAAACTAACAGTCTCTTTTTAATAGAGTTGCCATGTGATATATTCAATTTTTGAGTGCCAATATTAGCACTTTGAATATGAAAATATTAGTTGCCTACATCAGTTGCCGAAGCAAAAACCGAAGCTTTATCAACCTTAATGGTAACTCCACTTGATATTTCTATAAGGAAATACTCAGCTTGCACTTCTTTTATTCTACCGTGAATTCCACCAGCAGTTATTACTTTGTCGCCATTTTGCATAGCTTCGCGTGCTTTAAGTATTTGCTTTTGTTTCTTTTGTTGTGGACGAATCATGAAGAAGTAAAAGATAGCAATTATAACTACCATGAAGATTAAAGAACTTCCCATTGGTCCACCGGTTTGTAGTAAAATACTCATAATTATATTATTTAAAATGTTTGTAAATAGAGATTATTTTTTCAATATTGTTTTGTCGTTTTTCAAATCAGTCACTACTGCATCTAAGATTCCATTTATAAAGGTACTACTTTTTGGCGTACTATATGATTTTGCTATATCAATATATTCATTTAAGGTAACACTTATTGGAATTGAAGGGAAACCATAGAGCTCTGCCATGGCTACTTGCATAATAATAACGTCCATAAAAGCAATTCGTTCGAAGTCCCAGTTCTTAGCATGACTTGTAATTTGCTCCCGATATTTAAGCTCATTAAATATGGTTTCACGTATGAGTTTAACTGCATACTCTTTATCCTCATCATCATTGAACATTGGCAAGAGTTTCTGCTCCTCACCTTCTGATTTATTGAACTGTCTTATTGTTTTATGAACAAAAGACTGAACTATATCAATATCATCATTCCAAAAGATGCTTTCGTCTTCCAATATATCGTCTAACTCTACATTTCGATAAATAAATGCTTTAAAACTTTTGCGCCAAAAGTCTTTATCGTCATTATATGTAGGCATTTCTATTTGGGTGTATTCCTTGTATATATCAGACTCAATTATTGAGTCAAGAACACCTCTAACAAAACTGTCATTGTTTTCCCATGACATGGGTCTTTCATTGAGATTTTTTATCAACGTCCTATTATTACGCAGTTGATTTATAAATTGATTGTTGATGAGATGCATTTTAGGATTCAAATCTTCATGCGTTGGCAAGAACTTATTCTTTTTTGTTTCAACACGCTTTTCGTAGAGATCTGTAATCTCAATCATCAAAAGCAAAATATAAAAATAAAGATCGTATGATTTTTGCAATCCTAGTAAGAGCTCTTTCTCAACCTGTCTTAAGTCTTTATTACGGTTTTGATACCACGCATATACAATTTGTATAACCCTTATTCGGATTAAAATTCGATTAATCATTGATGGAAATTAAGTTGTTTAACTGATTTGCAAAAATAGCCAATTATTTCTTTTATTTGAACCTTTATGTCATAAAATAGTTTTTAGACATTCATAGATGCGAAATATAACACAATAAATTTCTTATAAACGTCTGTTTCGTATTTTAATATAATAGGATAAGAAAGATTTAGTTTTAAGAAATAGTTGTAACTTCGTGCATTCTAGAAAAATTAAAATCATTGTTTATGGAGCAGTTTATAGCCGATCTGACACACCACTTTGCTATCCCTTTTACAAATCCGGTGCTCATATTCGCCGTGTTATTGTTAATTGTGCTCATCTCGCCTCTTTTATTGAAGCGCTTAAATGTGCCTGGCATTATTGGATTAATCATTGCAGGTGTTATTATTGGCCCTCATGGTCTTGATCTAATTTCTGATAGCGAAGGTGTAAATATGTTCTCCTCTATTGGATTACTCTATATCATGTTTATTGTTGGATTGGAATTAGACTTGAATGAATTTAAAGCTAATAGAAATAAAAGTGTTGTTTTTGGCTTTTTTACTTTTATTATTCCTCTAATAATTGGGTTCCCTGTTTGTTACTACTTGCTTGGCTACGATGTGTTTGCTAGTTTTCTAACTGCAAGTATGTTTTCTACACACACATTAGTTACTTATCCTATTGTTAGTAGAATGGGTGTTTCTAAAAATCAAGCAGTTGCAATTACAGTAGGTGGAACAATTCTCACCGATACGGCAGTGCTTGTAATCCTTGCTATTGTATTAAATAGCCATTCAGGTAATTTCAACTTTCAGTTTTTATTGAGACTCTTCATATCAATCTCAATCTTCTCGTTCATCGTTTTCTTCTTAATCCCTAAAATAGCAAGATGGTTTTTCCAAAAAGTTGAAAGTGAAAAATACTCCCATTATATCTTTGTAATATTCATTGTTTTCTTAGCTGGTTTTTTAGCTGAGTTGGGTGGCATCGAACCCATTATTGGTGCATTTGCGGCAGGATTAGCTCTCAACAGATTAATTCCTCATAGCTCTGCATTGATGAATAGGATTGAATTTATTGGTAACTCATTGTTTATACCAATTTTTCTTATTTCGGTGGGGATGTTGGTCAATGTCTCTGTAGTTTTTAGTGGAACTACTACACTTTATATCGCTGTAGTTCTATCAGTTGTTGCTTTGTTAGGTAAATGGTTAAGTGCGTTTCTTACACAAAAAACATTCAAGTACTCAGTTGCACAAAGAAATCTGATTTTCGGACTTAGCTCTTCACATGCCGCTGCTACGTTGGCAGTTATTCTTGTGGGATTTAAAGCGGGTATTATCGACGAGTATATTTTGAACGGAACAATTGTCTTAATACTACTTACATGCCTCATTGCTTCATTTGTAACGCAAAAGGCAGCTAAGGAAATAGCTATTGCTGAAGAGGATGAGGATATAATACCTTCAGAACTGGGTCATTTTGCGCAAGAGAAAATATTGGTGCCAATAGCTGATCCTGCAAATATTGGTAAGCATATTGAATTGGCTATGATGCTAAAGGATAAAAAATCAGTTAATTCTATTTCATTATTAGGTGTAGTGCCAAACAACGAAGAGGCTGAGAGAAACATTATCAATTTCAAAAAGAAATTATTGGAGCAAGTGTCTGATGCTGTGGCAGCTGACTTGGTAGTAGATGTGATAGCTACAATAGATCACAATGTGGCTAGTGGTATAGTTAGAACTGCCCGAGAAACCATGTCCGACATAGTAATCTTAGGTTGGCCCGGCAAAGTGGGGGTATTAGAAAAGCTGGTTGGTGACAAAGTCGATTTAATCATTAAGAACATGGATAAAAATCTATTTATTTGTCATTTAGAAAAGAAAATGATTACTCACAAACGGATTGTAGTTGTATCTCCTCCTTTGGCAGAAAAGGAGTTAGGATTTGATATATGGGTAAACAAAGTTGTTCAATTGTCAAAAGAGCTTACATTACCCGTTCTTCATATTGGGCATCCCGAAACACAGAATCTAATTTCGAGCAACAAAAAACTAAAAGCTAACTTTACATATAAAGAGTTTGTAGACTGGAGTGATCCTTTGGCTTGTGGAGATGAAATAAAGGAAAATGATATTTTTATTTTTGTTTCTGCTCATCCTGGTTATGTTTCACACATGCCTGTGCTAGATAATATGCCTACACGCATTGAAAGGCGCTTTCCTGATGTTAGTAGAATTGTTGTTTTTCCCAAACGATATACTATTGATATGTTAGTTGAAAGCGATGATTTCATTTTTATTCCGTAATCTTCAAGTTAATTAAAAACACATACTTCTTATATAACGTCTCAATTTTGTTATTTCATGAAATTTAAAACTACCATTCAGTATATCGCCCTAGTTGGTCTGTTTTTTTTGTTTTTTGCTTGTGGAACAACTAAGACATCCTTAACACAAGTTCCTGAGGCTCATCCCAAAAGAGAGTTTCGTGGAGTTTGGGTTCAAACAGTAGGACAGTCCCGTTTCCAACAAATGAATAGCGCCGCAATGAAGCACTATTTCGTTCAGATGATTAATAAATTTGAAGCTGCAGGGATAAATGCTGTAATATTTCAAATTCGTCCCGAAGCTGATGCATTCTACAAGTCAGACTTGGAGCCTTGGAGTAGATTCTTTACTGGCAAACAGGGAAAAGCTCCTGATGACCCCGATTTCGATCCTTTATCTTTTCTTATTGAAGAGTGTCACAAACGAGGAATTGAGTTGCATGCATGGTTGAATCCGTACCGAGCTCAATCAAATGTAATGAATGATTTGGCTCCGCAACATATATACTGGGATCATCCCGAGCGTTTTTTAAACTACGGCAATCAACTTTACTTTGACCCTGGATTGCCCGAAAATCGTGCTTATATTGTGAATGTGGTACGTGATATAGTGTCTCGCTATGATGTGGATGCAATCCATATGGATGATTATTTTTATCCATACCCAATTGCTGGGCAACCTTTCCCAGATGATAATAGCTTCATTACATATGCTGCTTCACAAGGATTCTCCTTAAATCAAAGAGGAGACTGGCGCCGCAACAATGTAAACTTGCTTATACAACAGTTAAAGCTTGCTATTGCTGGCACAAAGCCTTGGGTGCGCTTCGGTATAAGTCCTTTTGGTATTTATAGAAATAAAAGAAGTACTATTGATGGATCAGGAAGCGACACCAATGGTTTGCAAAACTATGATGATCTTTATGCTGATGTGAAACTTTGGGTAGAAAATGGCTGGATTGATTATAATATGCCCCAACTATATTGGGAGATTGGTCATAATGCTGCCGACTATACTACACTTCTTGAATGGTGGAATGCAAATAACTTTAAACAGCCTCTCTACATAGGTCAAGATTTGAAGCGAAGTGTCGATGCTAACGAGTTAGAAGATAAAATTCACCAAACCCGATCTCATACCTTTGTAGATGGAAATAGTTATTGGTACGGTTATTTGATTTTGGATAATTATGCAGATGTGGCTAATACTTTGTCAACAGATATTCATAGAGCTAAATCATTAATACCTGCATATAAGCATATGCATGAAGGACGTCCCCCAAAAGTGAGAAAACTAGTTGAGGTGTTTACCGAGGACATGCATTTTTTGACCTGGAACAGCGATAAACAACCCAATAGTCCAGAAACAGCTAGCTATTTTGTAATCTATCGATTTAGAAAAGGCGAGCGTTTTAATATAGAAGATGCAAACAAAATCGTGAAAATTACTCGCGACAACTTCTTCGTTATTCCCTACGAAGACGGTAATACTCCTTATACATATGCTGTCACTGCTGTAGATGCATTCCATAATGAGTCTAAGGAGGTAAAGATTAAAGTAAAGCAGTAGAGTAACATATAATCTTATAAAGATTCCTGACTCTCTTTAATGATATATGCTTATTTAGCAATTACATACTCAGTGCTTTTAAGTAAAGGTTCTCTGCTTTGCTGAACAAATACCGAAGTCTACGCTTATATTATTTAACACTTTATGTTTGAATTATTGACAAATAATGTCTTCATTATCTTCATTGGTCAGTAAAGCCGTATGTTATCTTAGGTCTATATTAAAAAATAAACTTATAAAATGAGGACTAAAATTCAAATCAACCCTGCTTTT
>DATERO010000016.1:0-14687 GCA_035271465.1 Dysgonamonadaceae bacterium
GCTGCACCAGCAATACCCATATCAAATACAAAAATGAAAATCGGATCAAGGATAATGTTTAAAAATGCCCCAATTAGCATCGTGTACATTGCTTTTTGAGGATAGCCTGATGCACGCATCATACTGTTGAAACTAAAGGTCATGGTCACAAATATATTGCCAGGTAATATTATTTGAAGGTATTCCTTTGCAAAAGGATAGGTTTGCTCACTCGCTCCAAAAGCCATTAGTATAGGCTCCAGAAATATCATTAGCAAGGTCATGAAAACTAAATTTAAGACTACTGTAAGTAGAAAAGAGTTTCCAAGAATTTTTTCTGCTCGCTCATGATTTTTTTTGCCCAAATTGATTGATATCCTACTTGAGGCTCCAGCTCCAACCAACATACCTAAGGCTGCTGTTAAGTTCATAACTGGAAATGTAACTGCTAAGCCCGATATTGCTAATGCACCAACTCCTTGTCCAATAAAGACACGGTCAATAATGTTGTAAGTAGCATTTACCATTGTCCCAATTATTGCAGGCAAGGCATAATCCCATACAAGTTTACTTACCTTTTTGGTTTCAAGTTCTATTTCTCGAGTTGATCTCAATATTTTATCTAATTAATATCTTAATAATAATAATAAATGGGAGCGTCCTTTATAGTGTATAATAGGTTTAAATTGAAAGATAAAAAACAAAAGGCTAATTGCGATTTTGTTTCTTATTCGTCATTATCCTGAGCACATCTTTATCCGTCTCCATCATCCCTGTATTTCCAACTTTAGACATGTTTCGTATAGTTTGGTCAACATCTTCGTCAACAATTCCTTCTTGTCCACTAATGCTCTTATTTTCAATAGCCATTAAAGCAGAAAGTAATGCTGTAGAAATCCCGCTTGATATTTTGAGTGAGCAACTTGGCTTAGCACCATCACAAATCATTCCTGTGATATTAGCAATCATATTTTTTGTGGCAAAAGTGATTTGCTCATATCCACCACCCATTAGATAAGTAATACCACAACTTGAACCTGTGGATGCAACTACACAGCCACACAAAGCTGAAAGTCTACCCAAATGTTGTTTTATATAAATGACAGTCAAATTACTTAACACCAAAGCACGCACAAGTGTTTCTTTAGTGGCACCAATTTCTTTTGCGTATGACAGAACGGGTAGTGTTGCAGCAATGCCTTGATTGCCACTTCCTGAGTTACTCATTACAGCAACTTTAGCTCCATCCATCCGTACGTCGCATGCACCAGCAGTGGCAATTAGCATTTTGGAGTGAGGGTTGTCACCGAAAACAGATAGCCCCTTTTTACTTCCAATAATTTGAGAAACGTTATGTCCATACACAGCGCTTTGAGCAATGTCTGAGGCATTTTGATTCATCATTGCTGCTGCATAAATAAAATTAAGTTCATCGATAGGAGTTTCGTGAGCATAATCATAAACTCTTTGTAAGTTTAAAGTGATCATCTCACTTTCTTTTTCCATTTTCTCTGTTTCTTTTGATACTATTACCTTGCCATCTTTCTCTATATATGAAAAGAAAGTATGTAAACCTCTGATAATAGCTTTGACACTGCTGTTTTGTGAACTACTAATGACTTCTATATAAAGAATTTCGGAAATGTTCTCTTTAACAAAAATGTTGATTCTGTCTTCCTCTATATAGCTTTTAGCTTTCTCTAAGTCTGAAGCATTAAAATCACGTAAGACTTCTAAACCTAACTCCGACTTTCCAATAAGTGCTCCTAATGCAATAGCAATAGGAAGACCAATCATATTAGTTCCGGGAATTCCTACACCCATTACATTTTTGATAACGTTAGGACTTAAAAAAACATCGATTTTTTCAGGTCGATGTTCTAACAATTCAGATGTTTTTGCCACACACAGAGAAACGGCTATAGGTTCGGTACAACCAATCGCAGGAACAATCTCTTGCTCCATAAGACTCTTGATGGCTTTTCTTTCGGTTATAGAGAGCATACTTATTTACATATAAATAATTTAGACATCGCATCTAAACTATATGCAAATTTACTCAATATTGATGGACTTAATAGCCTTACGATTAAAAACACTCCTTGAGTACTAAATGTTTAATTATTTTTTGCAAATAAATAAGAAAGTTATATATTTGAAAATTACTAATAATATTGCTGTGAATTATCCTGAACAACTGTTGCATTATATTTGGAAGTTTAAGCTTTATCCAAGTAATGTTTTTGTTTCATCGGAAGGGAATGAGATAGAAGTTATTGACACAGGAATGCATAATTCAAATGCAGGTCCAGATTTTTTTAATGCAAAAATAAAAACAGACAATAAAACGTGGGCTGGCAATATTGAAATCCATAAATCTTCCTCCGATTGGAAAAAACACAACCATCACACCGATCCAGCGTACAATTCAGTTGTATTACATGTAGCTGAGCATATAGATTGTGATGTATACACTCAGGAAGGCAGGAGAATCCCTCAGATCAAAATTGGGATCCCTGATAATGTTATTAATAATTACTCAAATCTATTAGCATCTAACTACATGATCCCATGTAGTCAAAAGTTAATAAACATACCCAAAATACACCTCAATCCATGGCTCTATGCTTTGCTTGCGGAACGATTGGAAAGGAAGACTAACGATATATACAAAGTGCTGAACAAGTTCAATAATTCTTGGGATGAAACCTTTTATGTTCTTTTAGCTCGTAATTTTGGTTTTGGATTAAACTCCGAAGTGTTTGAACGATTAGCTTTAAGCCTACCCTATTTCTATATCCAAAAACATAGTGATGATATTTTTCAAGTTGAAGCATTGCTTTTTGGTCAAGCTGGTCTTTTAGAAGATGAGATTATTATCGATGATTATTATCTTCAATTAAAAAAAGAATACCGTTTTTTACGACAAAAATATACTTTGAAAAACTTAGATGGATATTTGTTTAAGTCTCTACGTATAAGACCACAGGGGTTTCCGCAAGTGCGTATTGCTCAGCTAGCATCGGTTTTGCAACAATCGAAAAGGCTGTTTTCAAAAGTATTAGAAAAAGAGGATGAGAATCTTCTTCGTCTATTTTTTCATATCAATGCCTCAGATTATTGGCAAACACATTATACATTTGGGAAAATCTCTAAAAAGAGAACTAAGTTTATTGGTGATGCTTCCATCAATACAATTCTCATTAATACTGTTGCTCCTATTCTCTTTGCTTACGGTAAAAAAAACAATATTGAACAATATTGCATCCGTGCTTTGAGTATATTTGAAGATTTAAAACCCGAACAGAACAGTATAATAACTGTATTTAAAAAGCTAGGTGTGAATCCACAAAATGCAGCAGATACACAATCACTTATACAACTCAAAAATGAATACTGTGATAAACGCAAATGCTTGTTCTGTAAAATTGGATATAAGATTCTTACTACAAGTCTCTAAACAGTTTAAAATTTAATAAAATCAGTTGATTTACTTATTTTTGGCAGCCTTGTTTTCAATTCTAGTCTAAAAGGTTGTATTTTTGTTGAATATATAATATATAATTTTGTAATATGTGTTCTATCAACTATAATGTTTTTAGCAGAATCCTTTTTTCCTTGGGCAGCTTGATAATCTTTTGCGCATGCGCAAACATTGCAGCACCAACGGGCGGCTTGTATGATGTCGACCCACCAGAAGTAGTGAAAGCATCTCCATCTTTTAATGCTACAAATGTCAATAAAACTAAGGTTGAAATACTTTTCGATGAGAATGTTAAGATAGAAAAACCAATGGATAAGGTAATTATTGCTCCTCCACAACAAAAGTTTCCTATTATTAAGGCACAAGGGAGAAAAGTAATTGTTGAACTTGAAGATACGTTGAAAGATAATACTACATATACAATCGATTTTACGGATGCAATTGTTGATAACAATGAAGGTAATGTTTTGGAAAACTTTGCACTCTCTTTTTCAACTGGAGATAAAATAGACTCAATGGCAGTCTCTGGAATTGTACTTTCAGCGGAAAATTTAGAGCCCGCACAAGGTATTTATGTTGGTATTCACTCTAATCTTTCTGACACTGCTTTCACAAGTATACCTTTTGATCGTATTTCCCGAACTAATTCACATGGCATTTTTACTATTAAAGGAGTTGCAGAAGGAAAGTATAAGATATATGCATTAGGTGATTTAAATAGAGATTACAAATATGACAATCCACAAGAAGAAATTGCATTCTTAGACTCTATCATTATCCCCACTTCTGTTCCAGCATTTCGTAATGACACTATTTTTAAAGACAGCATTACTATAGACAGCATATACGAAGTAGAGTACACTCGGTTTTTGCCTGATAATTTACTTTTAAGATCATTCAAGTCAGATTTTGAGAGACAATATTTACAAAAGCATGAACGTATTATTCCCTACAAACTTGATATATACTTTGCTGCTCCAACTGAAAAGGCTGAATTTGCTTTGCTTTCACCTTCCTCACAATCAGACGAATGGTATGTAAGAGAAAGTAACATTACAAATGACACTGTCTCTATATGGATTACAGACTCATTAATTTATCAAACTGACACTATTAAGCTAAAAGTAGATTACTTACGCACAGACACACTGAATAATCATGTGTTAAACACAGATACCCTAAACTTCACTTTTAGAGAGAGTAAGAAGAAAGTAGCAGAAAGTGAAAAAGAAGAGGATGAAATAGTGCCAATTAGATTTTTAAACATTAGCCACAATGTTCAACCAATACATGAAATATATAACTCAATTTTACTTGAGTTTGAACAGCCAATAGCTAATTTCGATTCAACTGAGATTAAATTACAGCAAGAAATAGATACAACATTTATTCCCATCGACTATACGTTAATTAGCGACTCACTTAATGCGCGGTCCTATAAGATAAAACATCAATGGGAGCCGGGAAGTAGATATAAGCTTTTTATCGATTCGGCTGCCTTTGTGAGTAGCTATGGTATTCACAATAACACAATTGATCAAGTCTTCACTGTTAAAGAGTTGGAGCAATATGGTAATTTACTCTTTGTGTTGACAGGTTTACCTGAAGGTAAGACAGCTTATGTGGAGCTGCTGGATACACAAGATAAACCTTTCAGGAAAAAACGTGTCATAAACAATGAAGCTCTTTTCATGGATTTGAATCCAGGAAAATTATATGCACGACTTTTTATAGATGAAAATAATGATGGAGAGTGGACTATGGGTGATTATGAATTGAAGCGTCAGCCCGAAATAGTCTTTTATAATCCGAATATGTATGAAATTAGGGCTTTTACTAACCATGAAGAGTCATGGGATTTGGATGAAACTCCTTTTAATAAACAGAAACCATTAGAAATTACAAAAAACAAACCTGAAGAAAAAAAGAAACCTCAAAATAGGAATGAAGCTGAAACCCAAAATAGAGGTGCACGTGGGTCATCAAATCCATCGATGAATGTTGGTGGTGCTATACGTCAGCTCGGTAGATAGCTTCTACTATTAAGCTTAAATTATCAAACAAAATTAGCGTTTATATATTATATAATGAGAAATAAAAAAACACATATATCTTTTATTTTATTGTTTACAATTTTTAGTTATGTCTTATCAAGCGGACAGACAAAGATTGAAAACAATGCATTTAATGCTGGAGAGAAGTTGACATACGATCTATATTATAAGTATGGAATTCTAAATATGAAGGGTGGAAGAGCTACTTTAAATACTGATGCAACAATTTATAACGATCAAGAGGCTTACAAGCTATCACTAAATGCGTCAACAGGAGGGTTAATCGGAAATTTCTATAGTATTGAGGATACGCTTACGAGTTATATGGATAAAAACTTAGTGCCACTTCTTTTTGTGAAGGGTGCAGCTGAAGGGAAGGATTACACGCAAGAAAGACAAATCTATAATTATCAGAATGGAAAGACTATAATTAGAACGATTCGTCACAGAAACGGAGACTTATCTTTTGACGAAAATATTACTACTGACCGTTGTACTTACGATATGATGTCTATCTTAGCGTTTGCTCGCACTTTAGACTATTCCGAAATGCAGCGTGGTGATAATACACAGGTGCAGTTTATAACAGGGAAACGACTAGTGAATATGTATATTAGGTACATGGGAAAAAGCAGCATGAAAGTAAACAATGGTAAAACCTATCCAGCTGTTGAGTTGTCTTTAATGATTTTAGACAAAGCTTTTGTGGACCAAGAAGAGGCAATGAGAGTGTGGATTACAGATGATGAAAATAAACTGCCACTTCAGATTAACTCAAAGTTGAAAATTGGCGAAATGCGCGTTGTATTAAAAGATATATCAGGTAACAGACATCCATTAAATTAATTAAAACATACAACTATGAATAAATACTTCTTTTATGTTTTATTTTTAATTGTTTTCTCTACTTTCTCACACAGCTTGTTTGCACAGCAACAAAACTTTGACGACCAAGCTAAACCTGTTGTTCTCTTTGTAGAGTTTCAATTTGATGTAAAAGATATGGATCTTGCCGTTGAGCTTCTTACAGAGGTGCAAAATCAAACGTATGAAAACGAAGAAGGCTGCATTACGTATGATCTACATTTAAGTGAAGAAAATCCGACAACAATCTATATTTACGAGTGTTACGAAAATAGTGCTGCATTAAAATTACACAATAGTGCATCTTACTTCAAAAGTATTGTAGAAATGAAGTTAGTGCCAATAATTAAAACAGAGAAGATTCTAACACTTCACCCCATAAATGATATGGGAATTGAGATGGAATAATCTTTAATCGGCAGATAATATCTAACTGCTTTTAAATAGCTCTTAGTTTATAAATTATTGATTGTATATCTTTCATCATTTTTTCAATCGTGATGTGTGATGGACACGATATAAACGTACTTGATAGAAATTAAATTCTTTTTTTTTTAATAATGTGCAACATTTGATCAGAGTGTTGCTTTTTTTATGCAAAGATAAATAGATGAAATAATCAAGTTTGTGAGCTAAGGACGAATATCAAGGAAGTTTAATAAAACGCATTATCAAAGCTTAAAGAAAGACGCTGATTAAAGAAATATTTCTTTTATTCGAATCAAGTTCAATAAAAAACAATAACTTTGTAAGAATTACAAAATAGATAAACAAACAAATAACCCTATTATGCTTAACCCTTCCGTTACCAATTGGAATATACCCGAACCTGCGTTAAGAAGATTACCGTGGTATTTGGCATATATTAAATTGCTAAAAAAGAAAGGGCAAACACATGTTTCTTCGACCCAGATAGCTAAAAAGATTAATGTTTCCTCCACACAGATTGCAAAAGATTTATCATATGTAAATGTAAGCGGAAAAACCCGTGTGGGATATGAAATAGCTGTGCTTATTGAAGTACTAGAAAAATTCTTAGGGTTTACTTCTCAACATAGAGCTGTAGTTTTGGGTGTAGGTAATTTAGGAGGCGCCCTATTAAGCGACTCAGGATTGGAACAATATGGATTAAAGATATTTGCAGGATTTGATGTTAATGAACATATCATTGGAACAAAAATAAAAGATATCCCAATATATGATATAGCTGAATTTGCGAAACAGAAGAAAAAGCTGAATGCTGATATAGGGATACTAACTGTCCCTCCTGAAAATGCACAAGAAATAGCAGATTTTTTAATACTAAATGGAATTCGTGCAATTTGGAACTTTACTCCATTTAGGATAAGAGTTCCGGAACATATTGTTTTACAAAACACATCTTTGTACGCACATTTAGCAGTGATGTTTAACAGACTTTCTGTGAGTTCTTCATCAAAAGACATTAAATAACTAGCTAACACTTATCGCATAAAACTGATTCCTATTATGAAGATATTGGCAGTAGGACTCAACTATGAGTCACACAATCAAGAAATGAAAAGAACATTTGAAAGCAAAGAACCAGTTATTTTCATGAAACCAGAGTCGGCACAACTCAAAGATGGTAAACCTTTCTTCATTCCTGACTTTTCAAAAGAAGTGCATTATGAAACAGAGATTGTGGTGAAAATAAATCGCTTGGGCAAATGCATTGAAGAAAGGTTTGCTCATCGATACTATGATGAGATAACTGTTGGTATAGATTTTACTGCGCGTGATATTCAACGAGACCTCAAGCAACAAGGTTTGCCTTGGGAGGTATCGAAAGCTTTTGATAACTCAGCAGCCATAGGAAGATTTATTTCTAAAAATGAATTTCAAGATATTCAAAATATCAATTTCCATTTAGATATTGATTCAAAAATTGTTCAAAAAGGCAATACAAGCGATATGATTTATTCAATTGATAAGATTGTTGCTCATGTTAGCCAGTATTTTACATTAAAGATAGGCGATCTTATATTTACTGGAACACCAGAAGGGGTTGGGCCAGTTCAGGTTGACAACCATCTCACAGGTTATATCGAGAATCATAGGCTATTAGAGTTCAATGTAAAGTGATGCATTATTTGAATACTTTAAATTGCAGGCACTAGCAAGCATTCCTTTATAATATCAGTCTGAAACTATATCTTAAATAATTATCGCTATTTAGTTTACCTAAGGAATAAAAAATTATGAATATACGAGTAGGATTTGGATATGACATGCACTCACTTCAAGAAGATAGGGAACTATGGATAGGTGGAGTGAAAATTGATTATCACAAAGGATTATATGGTCACTCAGATGCTGATGTGCTAATTCATGCTATTTGTGATGCACTATTGGGTGCAGCGAATCTGAGAGATATCGGTTATAACTTCCCTGATAATGCAAATGAGTTTAAAGACATAGACAGTAAAGTGCTGCTTGGGCGAACTGTCAATTTACTGCATCAAAAAGAATACACCATTGGAAATATAGATGCAACGATTTGTGCCGAAGAACCAAGACTAAATCCTTATATACCACAAATACAAAGAGCATTATCTAGAATCCTTCGTATTCATGTAGACAATGTATCAGTTAAAGCAACAACATCTGAAAGGATGGGATTTGTTGGTCGAGGAGAAGGCATCACCGCTTATGCGGTTGTGTTAATACAGAAACAATAACAATCAAACATATATATTTGTGAGGTTTATTTTTAATCTATTTCGTTTAATCCAGCGAATACGACATGCATATGGCTTTAGTGTGCACTCGCCGTTTGCTTTTGATTTAATCCTAAATATTATAAGGTCTCAATACAGTTTTTATATTTATGAAGAAAACCGGAGAGAGATAGAGAAGATTGGTTTAATGAAAGAGACAGATTTCAAATATGCAGAATTGCTTTTTAGACTTCTAAATAAGTTTAAAGCTAAAGATATCCTCGAAATTGGTTCGGGGTTTGGAATAAATACTTTATATATAGGAGCTCACTCTAAACAAACATCCGTTCATTGTGTAGAAATAGATAGAGTAAAACGAAATATCTCCCAACAATTGTTCGTAAACAAAATAAGGAATATAATGTTTATTGATTTACCGATTAATGAAAACAGTTTTTTTGACGCAGTAATTTGGGATTTAAAATTATTTCCTACAAAGTCGGATGAAATATTAAGTGTAATTGAAAAAAAGATCAAAAACGGGGGATTCATTGTTCTAAGGGGTATAAACACGAGTAATAGCGAGAGACAAATATGGCAGAAGGTGCGTAAGCTTGACAGACTAACAATGAGTTTTGATTTAGGAACAATTGGGATAGGTTTTTTAAAACCATCATTACCCAAGTTAAACTATGATGTGTTCTTCTAATCAAACTATTGAAAGGAAAAATCCTGTAATCGCGAGAGTCTTAAATATATAAAAATAGAAAACAAAAATGAAGAAGAGCTCTATATACACCAAAACAGGTGATAAAGGTAAAACATCGCTCGTAGGAGGTAAGCGTGTTCCTAAAACTCATATTAGATTGGATGCCTATGGGACAGTTGATGAGTTGAATAGCTTTGTTGGTTTGTTGGTTTGCGAAATAGAAGACATCGAATTAAAAGAATTCCTATTATATATTCAGAACAAACTGTTTGTTGTAGGATCTTATTTAGCCACAGAAACTGAGGCTCACAGTCCAACATCTGCACAAATAATTACTGATAAAGATATCGAAGCCCTGGAGACAATTATGGACAATATGGATGCCCAATTGCCCAAGCTCACTCGATTCATCCTTCCTGGAGGAAGTGAATCAGCAGCACGAGCACATATCTGCCGCACAATTTGCCGAAGAGCAGAGAGGAATGTCTATAAGGTGGCTGATGAATTTCCAATTGATGAGATGATTTTGATATTTTTAAATCGATTATCAGACTTCTTCTTTCTTGCAGCACGTACAGAGAGCCAGAAAGCAGGAAAAGAGATGTATTGGGAACAAAAATAAGGCATTATTGAATATTATTGTTACATTTGCGAAAAAGAAAGAATTAAATAAATTTTGAAAAGAAAGGAAGATTTAATATGTATTGGACACTAGAATTAGCTTCTAATTTAGAAGATGCGCCTTGGCCAGCTGCTAAAGATGAACTTATTGACTTCGCCCTTCGTTCAGGCGCACCGATGGAAGTAGTTGAAAACTTACAAGAAATAGAAGACGAGGGAGAAATATTTGAATCAATTGAAGATATATGGCCTGATTATCCGAGTAAAGAAGATTTCTTCTTTAATGAGGATGAGTATTAAAGACTCTTCCAAAATGTGTATTACTCAAAAGCATTAGTTTGCTCAAAGGAGTATATGTATTGAGCCCTCTGATTATAAATCAAAGGGCTTTTTGTTTTTGATTATTAAACTATTATAATAAGAGACTTTAAAAGTATCCCTAATACACTCCAAAATTGAACAGAGTTACAATCTATTTGTTGATAAACAGACATTGAATTAACTAAAGAGAATTAAGTAATTAAATAACAACTCAAAACTTCTTTTAATTGTTAGAAATTCGCTTAAGCAGGGAGATCATTTAACTGATTGACAGTTACTTACTATATATAATAATGTATCTTTGTTATATTCAACAGCAATTATAAAAATGTAACTTGTTTTGATAACACAGGAATAACAAATAACCTAAAAACAAATAGTATATGTTCGATTTAATGATAATTGGCGGAGGTCCTGCCGGTTACGTGGCCGCGGAACGCGCTGGTAACAAAGGGATGAAAGTTGTTTTATTTGAAAAGAAGAAAATGGGCGGTGTTTGTCTCAATGAAGGTTGTATCCCTACTAAAGCACTTCTTTATAGTGCTAAAATGTATGAACACGCCATGGAAGGTGACAAGTTCGGAATAATTGCCGATAATGTTAGCTTCGATTACGGCAAAATGGTTGCACGTAAAAATAAACTAGTTCGAAAGTTAGTTGGGGGAGTTAACATGAAGATGAAAGTCAATAAAGTCACTGTAGTTGAAGGCGAGGCTGTACTTCAAAAGCGGAGTAATGATGGAATAGAAGTAACTTGCAATGGCGAAAAATATACTGGTAAAAATGTTCTGATTTGCACAGGTTCAGAATCTTCTGTACCACCTATACCTGGATTAGAAGATGCAAAGGATGTAATAGTTACAAATCGCGAGATTCTTGAGATGAAAGAACGTCCAGAATCTTTGGTTGTAATTGGTGGAGGAGTTATTGGAATGGAGTTCGCATGCTTTTATCAAGGATTAGGAACCAAAGTAACAGTTATTGAAATGCTTCCTGAGATATTAGGCGGAGTAGATGGAGAAATATCTGCAATGGTGCGCAAGCTATTTGAGAAAAAAGGAATCGAATTTCATATGAATGCGAAGGTAACTAAGGTGGATGGAAATAAAGTTACTTTTGAAAAAAATGATAAGACCGAAACTGTTGAAGGTGAAAAGATACTATTGAGCGTTGGTCGTCGTCCTGTAACAAAAGGATTTGGCTTGGAGAATTTAAATATTGAGTTAGACCGTGGTGGTATAAAGGTAGATGAGAAGATGCGTACGAACGTTCCTAATGTGTATGCAGCTGGTGATGTTACGGGCTTTTCACTATTGGCTCATACAGCCAGTCGCGAAGGTGAAGTTGTTGTAAACAATCTTACAGGTCGCAGCGATATAATGCGCTACAATGCTATCCCAGGTGTTGTTTATATAAATCCTGAAGTTGCTGGTGTTGGCGAAACCGAAGAAACTGCTAAAGAAAAAGGTATTTCATATAAAGTAGCCAAGCTGCCCATGACTTATGCTGGACGTTTCTCTATCGAAAACGAAAACTTCAATGGTCTATGTAAAATATTAATTGGAGAAAAATACGAAGAGGTTATTGGTGTTCACATGTTGGGTAATCCAAGTAGTGAAATGATTTACGGAGCATGTTTGGCTATAGAGCAAGAAATGACTTTGGAAGAGATGAAAGAGGTTGTATTTCCTCATCCAACAGTTAGCGAGATATTCAAGGAGGTAATATTTAGTGAGTTTAAGTAACAGAAGCCTTTAATGAGAACTCTGTTTTAAAAAACTAAAGCAACCAAGGTGTAATAAAAGTGTAGCTCTGAAAGATGAGGTACACTTTTTTTATGTGATTCTTTTTATTATTAGAAAAAGCTATGAGCAAAAAGATGATCGTACATACGCAAATGCGATTCTAGTTATACTAAATCAAATTTCGAGAGACGCAATATGTTGTCGGAAGTCATCGTGAATTGTTATTTTTACTATATCATTGCGTTAAAACTGTGCATTATGGTACTTATTGTGTAATAAAAGAATCAAAAAGACATATTAATTCCGGATTTATTCCTATTTTTACAACCTCTAATAGAAATAATATAAATACTTTTGCTGTTTCTATAAGATTGTCCGCACTCTTAAATAGTTATAGCAAATAAAAGTAACATACTCATAAACCTAAAGTACATAACAATATAGATTTTTTCAAATGAATGATTTATCAAACAGATTAATGTCACTTTCAGAATCGGAAACGTTGGTGATGTCTCAAAAAAGTGCTGAATTAAAAGCGCAAGGAGTAGACGTGATCAACTTAAGTGTTGGTGAACCTGATTTTTCAACGCCCGAACATATTAAAGAAGCTGCTAAAAAAGCAATTGATGACAACTTCTCTTTCTATTCTCCAGTAACTGGTTTTTTAGATTTAAGAAAAGCCATTTGTGATAAGCTTAAGAAAGAAAACAACTTAACTTATGCTCCTGATCAAATTGTTTGTTCCAATGGAGCCAAACAAGCGATATGCAATGTGATTTTGGCAATTATAAACAAAGGGGATGAGGTAATAATACCCGCTCCTTACTGGGTAAGCTATCCTGAAATGGTTAAATTGGCTGAGGGTGCACCAGTGGTGATAAGTGCGGGTATCGATCAAGACTTTAAAGTAACAGCAGCACAACTTGAAGATGCGATTACTCCCAAAACTAAAGCTGTTGTTCTGTGCTCACCGTCAAATCCCACAGGCAGTGTTTATAGTCAATCAGAATTGAAGGCATTGGCAGATGTTTTGTCTAATCATCCTAACGTTTATGTTATTTCAGACGAAATATATGAGCATATCAACTATGTGGGAAAGCATGAAAGCATTGCTCAGTTTGAAGAGTTGATGAATCAAATGATAATTGTAAATGGTGTATCCAAATGTTATGCCATGACTGGATGGAGAATTGGTTGGATAGCTGCACCAAAGGCAATTGCGTCAGCTTGCTCTAAGCTGCAAGGACAGTATACAAGCGGTCCCTGTTCTATTTCTCAAAAAGCATCTCTAAAAGCATATGTAGGAAGTCAAGATGATGTAGAAATAATGCGTCAGGCATTTGAAAGAAGAAAAAAGTTAACATTCGACTTATTGTCTGGAATTAATGGATTAAAAGTAAATGATCCACAAGGTGCATTCTATCTTTTTCCTCAATGTAGTTCATTCTTTGGCAAATCATACAACGGTCGTATAATAAAAGATTCAGCAGATATGGCTATCTATTTATTGGAAGAGGGTCATGTTGCCTGCGTTGCAGGAACTGCTTTTGGAGCACCCAAAAATATTCGCTTATCCTATGCTACTTCTGATGAGAATTTAGTGAAAGCTGTGGAAAGAATAAAAGGAGCACTGGAGAAATTGACTTAATAGATAATTATTTAATGATTAAAAGCGAAAGACAATAGAGTGGTTTGAAACTCTCTGTCTTTCGCTTTTTTATTTACATATCCTCAGCAGACTTCAAATTTCACTCGATAACGAGTATCATTAAACTGTGCTAATGCCTGCGTAGATGTAAGAAAGCACCTATTCATCAGACTCACTGAAGAATAGATGCTCTTAATGAAAAGACATTTTCAGTTTTTTTAAAAAGAAAAATCTATACCTGCTGCAAAAACCTTATTGGTTCGGCTGAATACATCACTACCGGCAACACCTGTACCGTTATAATTAGCTGAGCTTTTATCGTAATCAGTATAGCTCGTGAAGAAGTATCCTATGTTAAGTTGTATATTCTTTGAAAGATTTACTGCGCCACCAAATCCAAGTGAATAAGAGTTTACAGAAAAACTAAGATCCGATTGGAAGTTATCACCCAATCCATAACGAGTAATTTGTCCACCCATACTTACTAAGAACGTTGGGTTGATGTGATATTCAATACCAGCTAAGTATTCGTTGGTGTTTCCAGATAAATGCTTTTGTTTGTTATTGGCCATTGAGGCATCTTT
>DATERO010000017.1:0-2202 GCA_035271465.1 Dysgonamonadaceae bacterium
CATAGTCGCTTTCTTCGTGTTCTTTATGCAGCAATTCATCCACGTTGGACAATGGCATTAGCCCATAAGTGGTCAAACTATAGCAGAGTAAATGGAGAGATAAAACCGTACCTAGGTGAGGATAAAGAGTACTTAATTCAATTTGCAAAAGAGAAGTTGAAAACTGACCCAAATATTAACTACTTTGTTTTTGGGCATCGTCATATTATGCTAAATCTCCCTTTAAGTATAGACTCCTCTATTGTGATGTTAGGCGATTGGATGCAGTACTTTTCGTACGCTGTGTTTGATGGAGAATCGATGCAATTAAAACAATTTGAGGGATAATATAGTATCAACCATTAATTGTTATGTGTTTTCATATTCAATTAAGCTTATTGGTCATTGATAATGACCTCTATAGAGGTCACATGTAGTGTAAAGTAGTATTCTATAAACATCCGACCCAGAGCTGAGTCGAATAAAAATCTCTAAATAATTGCTATCCTTTATTCTATTCGCAACGATGGGTCTATTGCGCAAGTAATGGATCACACGTATAATTATGTGTTTAGATTAATATATACAAGCAACGCTTTAGGTGCAACTGTTTATTCACCACTCTTCTGTTTGAGCTATCACATGTAAGAATATTAATAAGGTAATAAGGTTTGTGGAGTACAGTTAATCTCTGTTACTAAGGTTCTCCTAATTCTTTTATCTTTAGGTTTACTTGATGAAAACTATTGCCTCTCTATCACTTTTGCAATTCAAATGGAATTATTCTACATAAGATTCAATACTTTTCCAAACCTTAGTAATTTGCTGTAAATTATCACAATGCAAACCTTATTACCTTATTTCAAAAAAACTAGATCTATAATAATATAAACGTTACCTATATAATCCTGTGAATTGGGATGATAAAACGTTGAATGTGTATTGATTCATACAGAATCACATAAATCATTTAATCACTGGAATCAACGGTTCAGACAGTTAGTAAAGATAACCTCGTTATCCGACAAATGTGTTGTAAATTTCAATCTCTCTTGTATTGTTCATTGGTTTAGGTTTAGATAGTGCTAATGAGTTGTATAGCTTATCATCTTCCAAGTCCTCATGAGTTCTTACATGAACACCCTTGGCTTTTAATTTATGGTGAAATTGCTCGTCAATTTCCGAAAGATATATTTGATTGATTGATTTATTATAGAGCCAATGTTCAATTGATTCATTTGTTTGGTTCTCTAAAATTTTATGTTCCACGCCAACCACTTTGTCTTCTTCGAAGTTGAATATAACCACATGAACTTTTTCTTCATTTAAAACGGTTAATTCATTGTTTTTTGTGAAAATTGCAACTTTCATAGATTATTGGTTTAAGATAATTCATAAACTGTGCACATCAAAACACGCTAAAAAAATCAGGTTTAATACACATTCCAACACGCAGTTTTAGATCATAGTCTTTGTACTCAAGCAAACTGTCGCCTTTACCATTGTAAAGCTCAAAGAAGAGATATTGATTAAATTTCTCTGAGATTCGAAACGCAGTGCTCAATGTTGTATTCATTGTTATAACATTCCGTCGGGGGGTAATGTTTGCACTGAACCACCATCTATTGTTATTTGTTCTAAAATCTACTGAAAAGTTACCGTAACCTTTGTAGGTAAGCAAATCTGTATTAGTATTTTCCATTAATAAAACCAACGGAAGCCACACTTTGGCTCTGAAGAAAAGCTTGTCATTGAAATAATATTTCCCAGAAATGCTTGCAAAATCCCATGAGCGAGAATCTAAACTATCCTTTCCATTCGACTCATGTTCTAATTGAAGAAACACGCTACCCATATAGTTGTTATCATCCGAAATGAGGTATCGTCCGAATCCGATTCCAGGATTGAAATTAGTATCACGAAATGGAGAAGACTTTTTATAAATATTCCAAAATGATTTCTGCGTGTAAGAGATGAAAATAAAAGTATTGAACGGTAAATAGCTATTGGTTAATCGTTGTCTGAAACTAATTTGATATTTTACATCTGCATTATCCACGTTGATTGGTTTATTTAATGGATTGCCAGTAATAATGTAGTTTTCTTTCAAGATACCAAAAGAGTGTGTGGAGTCTAACCTGTGCCTTACTTCATCTTCTGAAATATCCAATGAACTTCTTTCTTTAAGGACTCTTTCTCTAATGAGTAAATCAATTCTTTTTG
>DATERO010000018.1:0-2249 GCA_035271465.1 Dysgonamonadaceae bacterium
ATTCAATTCAGGATCAGCTAAGGGTAATCTTACATGTCTTCCTTGAGGTCCATAGAAGCCAATAGCCGAAATGGTCACACCTTTAATCATGTCGTAACCAATTTGATCTACCAGTCCTTCGTCAGCACTCACCACATAGGGCGAACAATGATAAGGTGACCAGTTAACATGTTTTTGAAATGAAATTTCAAATTCTTCTTCTCTTATTGCTTCAGAGTCTTTGTAATAATGGAGTAGCCCATCAAACCCAATTGATTTTTCTGAAACCACAAAACTACCCACTGGGCAATGTGGTTGCATTCCTCCTGAAGTTCCCACACGAATCATTGTGAGTTGTTTGAAATCATCCTTTACAGCTCGTGTTTCAAAATCGATGTTTGCCAATGCATCTAGTTCAGTGACAACAATATCAATGTTGTCTGTACCAATGCCGTGGGATAAAGCAGTAATTCTTTTCCCTTTATACATACCAGTTACAGTATGGAACTCACGACTTTGGATGTCACACTCAATTGAGTCGAAGAAAGAGGCGGTCATTGTTACACGACCAGGATCTCCCATCATTATTATTTTGTCAGATAGTTGCTCTGGCTTTATGTGTAAATGGAAAACACTTCCATCTGGATTTATAATTAATTCCGAGTCTGGTATTATTCTCATAATTGTAGTTGGTTCTAATTATTTATTTGGACCAATCTTGTCAGTCCCTGTTTGAGGCTTAGATATTGCATCTCGCATTTCGGTATCAGATTGGATGTTTTTCATTCTATAGTAATCCATTATGCCCATATTGCCCGATCTAAATGCTTCGGCCATTGCTTTTGGTATTTCAGCTTCAGCCTCAATAACTTTGGCGCGAGCTTCTTGTGCTTTGGCTTTCATCTCTTGTTCAAGAGCAATAGCCATTGCACGACGTTCTTCTGCACGTGCTTGTGCAATGTTTTTGTCAGCTTGTGCTTGATCTATTTGAAGAACTGCACCAATGTTTTTACCTATATCAATATCTGCAATATCTATCGAAAGTATTTCGAAAGCTGTTCCAGCATCTAAACCTTTTTTCAGAACAAGTTTCGAAATAGAATCAGGGTTTTCGAGCACTGACTTGTGCGAAGCAGCAGAACCAATTGAGGATACAATACCTTCACCTACACGGGCTAATATAGTTTCCTCACCAGCACCACCAACCAATTGTTTAATGTTGGCACGAACAGTAACTCGCGCTTTAGCTATCAACTGAATACCATCAATAGCTACTGCTGTAACAGGAGGTGTATCAATTACTTTAGGATTTACAGACATTTGCACTGCTTGCAATACATCTCTACCTGCTAAGTCAATAGCAGTTCCCATTTGAAAAGATAAATCGATATTGGCTTTAGAAGCTGAAACTAATGCGTGAACAACTTTCTCTACATGGCCACCAGCCAAATAATGTGCCTCCAGATCATCTCGCGTCACACTTTTGAGCCCCGCTTTGTGAGCCTCAATCATTGCATATACAATGATGCGTGGTGGAACTCGTCTTAATCTCATCAGGAACAGTTGTACCAATGAAATATGTACTCCAGCTGATAGCGCGTTAATCCATAAGAAAAACGGAACGTAATAGAAAAAAATGATTACAACGAACAGTACCGCTGCTGCAACCATGAAAAGTGTAAATTCCATAATGTTTAATTTAAATGTTGATTATCTATTTGTGAGTTATACCTCATCGTTTTTAGCTTTTGTTTTTGAAACAAGTATATTTGACCAATCTACTTTGATTACTTCTACCTCTGTATCTTCATCAATCATTTCGCCATCGATAGACTTAGCTTCTACTGTTAAGTCATTAATAAACACTTTGCCAATAGGATTTAAGCGTGATTGAGTGATACCAATATCGCCTTTATTGATCTTCAATAAGTCGGAAGTGTCTACTTTGGCATCTATATTTGTTGTTAGTGCAATGCGCCTTAACGATTTCGATTTAATAAAATATAAAAAACTACCTAGTAGTAAGAAAGTAGAGATTACTAACGTAAAGTTACCCGCACGTGTGCCCATATACATATAGGCATAAGCAATACCTCCTACTAAAAAAATAAACCCTGCAATACCAGAAACAGTTAGTCCAGGCAGTAAAAATATTTCTGCCAACAGAAAAATAATTCCAAGAAGAATTACTAAGGATACAATAATAAGATCGAATGTCATGTTTTTTAATTTAGCACGTTAATGTGTTTTATCTCTTCGTTACGAGCCAT
>DATERO010000019.1:0-3889 GCA_035271465.1 Dysgonamonadaceae bacterium
CAGACAACTTCTTTTCAATATCAACATCCGACATAAGTATATTACCAATATAAGCTCCTGATGTTGCTGACTGAAACAAAGAGTAACCTATAAATTGAATTCCCGAATCAGTCATTTCAAATTCCATTGCAAAATCTTGCACTCTGTTTAAAACAGGTTCAATCACTACTCCACCCTGTTTATAAATTACACGTTTGCACCAATCAATCTGCTTGTCAGTTATTTCCCCCTTAATCCACACAATCCCCTTACCACTCCCTGACAAAGGCATTTTCAGAACTTGGTCACTTTGAGAAGCATACACATAGCTTAGAAGCTCATCAATATTGGTGAAAAAATAAGACTCTCCACAATAATTATCATTCAACTGCTTTAGCTCAGACAATAACTTCACTGCATTCTGTCGTCCCGAATAAAATTGAATAGTATCTAATTGGGCAAGAGTTGGCAAAACTTGTTCATCTATGCCAGACTCTAACAGCTGTCTACGAACAGCAGGATTCCAACCCCAAGGATTCACCTTCTCATGAGGATAGTATTCTAATTGTGAAAATGAGACAAGTGTATTATGTATAGGCAGCTTACCTTTCAAGTTTTCTAAAAAACAATGGTTCAGCTTGCCCTCAGCAATTACAACTGCATTATCAGAAGCATACCAAACAGGCAACATTGACAAATCACTCTTTAGCTTTCGGGCTGATGCGGGTGATGTGAAATTAGACATGAAGTTGGCCAACGCCAAATCGTGATCGGGATTAAATAGATACATAGGGGTGCAAAAGTACAAAAAAACCTTCAAACGCAATTAAGCCATTTGAAGGTTGAGTTATATAATAAGTCTATGTGTTACTTGTATTCTTTGGGCACAATCTCTCCATTAAGCACCATTTCAGCATTCTCTGCAAGTGCACGCATTTCATCTTCCCCTGGATATATATACACAGGTGCAATTTTATGAACATGCTCTATAATCATATTTGTAAACCATTTGCTATTAGCCATTCCACCAGTAATCAGAATTGCATCAACATCACCATTCACTACAGTAGAAAAAGCACCAATCTCTTTGGCAGTTTGGTAAGCCATTGCTTCCATTACCTCAAGACTTTTCTGATCTCCGTTTATAGCAGCTTTCTCTACTTCATAGGCATCGTTAAGACCTGTATAAGCAAACAGCCCACCTTTACCTGTCACCATCGACTTCATTTCATCGTAGGTATACTCTCCACTATAAGCCATTTTTAGAAGTGAGCCTGTTGGGAGAGTTCCCGAACGCTCAGGAGAAATGGGCCCATCTCCATCAAGAGCTTGATTTACATCAACAGCTCTTCCTTTGCGATGTACTCCAACGGAAATTCCACCTCCCAAATGTGCCACAATGAGATTTAGATCTTCGTACTTCTTATTAATTGACTTGGCATGAACACGAGCTATAGCTCTTTGATTAAGTGCATGAAAAATTGAAACTCTTTTAAAGAGAGGATGTCCTGAAAAACGCGCAATGGGCTCCATTTCATCTACTACGACAGGATCTGCAATGTATGCTTTTGCCGATGGCAACTGCTTTGCTATATCATCTGCTATTAATGCACCTAAGTTGCTTGCGTGTTCACTTTGCTTGTTTTCCAACAAGTCATTTTTCATTGTTTCATTTACCTCGTAAACGCCTGCAGGTATTGGATTCACCAAACCACCTCTCCCCATCACTATTCGTATTAGATCAAGACGTATATCAGCATTTTTCAATTCATCCAAAATGATTTTTTTGCGGTATTCATATTGATCTGTAATCTTTTTAAACTTGCTCAATTCATCTACAGAATGACGTATTGTTTTCAAAAAAACGACATTGCCATTCATATAAACAGCGATTTTAGTAGAGGTAGAGCCTGGGTTTATTACCAGAATACGTGTGCTTTTTTCCATAAGGATTCTTTTATAAACTAATTAAAACAACGCCATACGCTATGAGTAAACCTCAACAAAAAAAGTTGTTTCAACTTGTCGAGATTTCATTTTCTTTGAATTAGCAAGCATACTCTTGCAAGGACTTCTAAAGAACAAGAGTGAGCTAACATTTGTTTCCTGCTTCAAGAACTATTTATCAATCCATGGCTGCTGCTAAGGCTATCGACAGCATTTTACTCTCTTCTGAATCGGAACGCGATGAAAGAACAATGGGCACACTAGCCCCCATGATAACTGCAGCCACTGTTGCACCACCAAGGAAACTCAAAGCTTTATAAAACATATTACCAGCTTCAATATCTGGAACAAGAATTAAATCACAATCTCCAGCTACATCACTAACAATTCCTTTGTGCTCTGCAGCTTCTTTACTTATTGCATTATCAATTGCCAGTGGACCATCTACTATACATCCGGAAATTTGCTTCCTTTCATTCATAGTTTTCAACATTGCAGCGTGAATAGTAACTTCCATTTTTGGATTTACAGTTTCTATTGCAGCAACAACAGCTACTTTTGGATTTCTAATTCCGATTCTATGACATGCCTCAACTGCATTATTAAGAATATGCAACTTTGTATCAAAGTCAGGAGCTATGTTCATTGCAACATCTGTTACACCTAACAGTTTGTGATAATAAGGAGACTCAAAAAAAGCAACATGACTTAGTATTTGACTTTGACGTAGTCCGCCTTCTTTATCCAATACTGCCTTTAGGAAAGTTCCAGTACTCAAAAAGCCCTTCATAAGAATATCTGCATCACCTTTTTTTACAATTGACACTGCTAATTGAGCAGAGACAGCAGATCCCTTATCGTTATGAACAATTTGAATTCCACTCAAATTAAAATCGATAGATTGAGCTATTCTCTCAATCTCTACTTTATCACCTACCAATATGGCTGTAACTACTCCTTCTTTGATAGCTGCTTTTAGTGACTTCAAAACTGTTACATCTTCAGCAGCGGCAACTGCTATCTTTCGTAAAGACCTTTTAGCCGCTTTTTCTACAAGTTCTGATAATTTGTGAATCATAATTGTATTGTTTAAAATAAGGTAAGTGCAAGATAGCATAAATTATTCTACTGAAAATAATCTTGCAGCATTTTTAATTATTTATCTACATAAATAAACAGTACCATATTTAACAATTGATTAAGTTGCAATAAAAGATGTGTTTGGTTTAGATTTAAAGTTATTTACCTTGCGTATAATATCAATACCGACTACTCAAGAAATAACAAATACTAGTCTTGTAACAAAATGTTCAAGATTTAAAATATCTTTAGTTGACCATTATTACATAGAAACTGATTATCATGCAATCAAAGATATTACTTCTTATCTTCAATAGGAACTTTTCTTTTTAAGCTTTGACTCAGAGAAATCATAGTTTCAGTTGCCACCACTCCTTTGATCTCTTGAATACGATTGTTCAACAAATCCATTAAATGCTCATTGTCGCGCGCATATAATTTTATTAAAAGTGTATAAGGACCAGTAGTGAAATGACATTCTGTAACCTCTGGAATTTTCTCAAATTCTGGAACAGCATTTTTATACATTGAACCCCTTTCCAATTTAACTCCAATGTAAGCACTCGTTGAAAATCCTAACACTTTTGGATTGACATGATATCCAGATCCTGTTATTACCTCATTCTCAATCATTCGCTGCACACGTTGATGAATAGCAGCTCTTGAAACTCCACATTTCTCAGCAACATCTCGAAATGGAATACGTGCATTTTGTGAAATAATTTCTAAAATTTGTCTGTCTAGCTTGTCTATTTTCTCCATTTTTAATCTAGTTTTTTGAATAATTCCTCAAAATTACTACTTTTCTTGATTTTATTTACATTTTGGATTGTTTTAATGTCATTATGTGCCAAAATGATGCATAATAACCTCAAAAAAACAC
>DATERO010000020.1:0-4175 GCA_035271465.1 Dysgonamonadaceae bacterium
AACTCCACCATTAGAAACTAATCCTACAAGATGAACTTTCCCGTTGTTCTTTTTTGCGTTTTCTACTGCAGATAAAAATTCTTCTTTCTCGAAGAAGCTCTCATCTTCTATAGCTTTAGAAATACGCGGAAGTTCTTGATAGATAACTCTTCCTGCTCCGATATTGATATGACCTACTTCTGAGTTACCCATTTGTCCAGCGGGAAGACCTACTTCTTCTCCACTTGCGTCTAATGTGGTATTTGGGTTCTCTTGCATAAGTTTGTCAAAAACTGGTGTGTTTCCACGTGTAACTGCATTACCTGGGTAATCTTTACCGATTCCCCAACCATCTAATATAATTAACGATACTGGTCTTTTACTCATAATGATTTCTTCTAATATATAAGTTTATGTTTTAATAATATTCTCTGCTTTAATGTTAGCTCTATGTACTAACAAATAGTTGATTTATTCTTTTTCAAAACAAAGTTAATTGTTTTTTGAATTAAAGCTTATTTTGAAAAAGAAATAACCACGTTTTTTGTAAAACTACCTTTGTTAAGATACTTGTAATTTCTCTTTCAAATATTCAGCAGTATAAGACTTCTCACTCTTCACAACTTCTTCGGGTGTTCCAGTAGCTACGACATAGCCACCTTTATCACCACCTTCGGGACCTAAGTCCACTATGTAGTCTGCACATTTAATCACATCCATATTGTGCTCAATAATCACAATGGTGTGCCCCCTATCTAACAGTGCATAAAATGCATTTAACAATGTTTTGATGTCATGGAAGTGAAGCCCTGTAGTTGGCTCATCGAAAATAAACAGTGTAGATTCTGTTTTCTCTTCTCCCAAGAAGAATGCCAACTTGACGCGTTGACTTTCACCTCCCGATAATGTAGAAGATGATTGACCCAGTTTGACATATCCCAATCCCACATCTTGAAGAGGCTTCATTCTCTTCACAATCTTCTTCTCGGTGGATCCTTTTTTCGACCCGAAGAACTCCATGGCTTGATCAATAGTCATGTCCAACACATCGTGAATGTTTTTACCGTTGTATTGTACTTCCAGCACATCTTGAGTAAAACGCTTACCGTGACACGACTCGCAGGTCAACTTTAGGTCTGCCATAAACTGCATTTCAACAACAATTTCCCCATCGCCCTTACACTCTTCACATCTACCTCCCTCAACGTTGAACGAGAAAAAACCAGGCGTGAAATTCATTTGCTTTGCCAATGGTTGTGATGCGTACAGTTTTCGTATTTCATCATATGCCTTAATGTATGTAACAGGGTTGGAGCGCGAAGAACGACCAATGGGGTTTTGATCAACTAACTCTACACGGTTGATTAACTTCAAATCGCCACTTATATCGTTGTATTCAATCTTCTCCGTAGAAATGCCATTAATCTTTTGCTGCAATCCATGATAGAATACATTGTTGATTAACGAAGATTTACCAGAACCACTCACTCCAGTCACAACTGTCATTACATTCAATGGGATCTTCACATCCACATTCTTTAGATTGTTTTGGCGTGCACCCTTTACTTCAATGAAGTTATTCCACTTTCTACGTTTCTCGGGTACTTCAATTTCTTCTTCACCAATCAAATACTTGACAGTGTAGCTGTCTGACGATGAAACAAGCTTATCCACATCACCTTGATAAATAATCTCTCCTCCCAATCGTCCGGCCAATGGCCCAATGTCAATAATATAATCAGCTGCACGAATAATCTCCTCATCATGCTCAACTACCACAACCGTGTTTCCAATATCTTTAAGGTCCTTCAACACATTGATGAGCAATTGTGTGTCGCGCGAATGAAGTCCAATACTGGGTTCATCCAATATATAAAGCGAACCAACCAAACTACTCCCCAGTGATGACGCAATATTGATACGCTGACTCTCTCCACCAGACAATGTATTAGACAATCGATTAAGCGTCAAGTATGACAAACCAACATCCATCAGAAACTTCACCCTGTTTTGAATTTCCAACAACAGACGTTTTGATATAGCAACATCCGTTTCATCAAGTTCCAACGCATCAAAAAACTCCTTGAGTTTGTAAACAGGCATTAATACCATATCGGCAATAGACTTGCCTCCTACCTTAACGTACAAAGCTTCCGGCTTAAGTCGAGCACCTTTACATTCTGGACAAATTGTTTTACCTCGATAGCGTGCAAGCATTACCCGATATTGAATCTTATAAAGATTCTCCTCAAGCATTTTGATAAAGCTATTTATACCATATATTTCTTTATTCCCATTCCACAACAGATCTTTCTCATCATCAGACAAATCATAGTAGGCCCGATGAATTGGAAAATCGTACTTCCATACTTTATCAATAAACTCATTTCGCCACTCACCCATTTTTTCGCCTTTCCAGCAGGCTACTGCTCCCTCATATACGGATAAACTTTTGTCGGGCACCACTAAGTTTTCGTCAATACCCATCACCTTGCCAAAACCTTCGCATTTGGGACAAGCCCCAACAGGGCTATTGAAACTGAACATTAAGTCGGATGGCTCTTCAAAAACAATTCCGTCTGCTTCAAATCTATTTGAAAATAAGACTTTCTCTGTTCCTTTGTCTGTCCAATACATAGTGATACATTCACCATTGCCTTCCAAAAAAGCAGTTTCAATAGAATCAGAAAAACGACTTATTGTATTCTTGTCAGCACCAGCTGATAATCTATCTATAACTAATAGTACCTCATCTTTTTCTGGCAGTGTGTCACGTGTTAGAAACTCATCAATTCTATAAAATTCATTTTTGAACTCTACACGTGTATAACCTTCTTTTTGAAGCACCTCCAACTGCTCACGCAAATCGCGCTCACTTCGCAGTTGTATATATGTCAAAACAGCAAGGCGTGTACCTTCAGGGTAGCTTTTCATGTTGTTCACAACATCTCCCACCGAGTGTTTCTTTATTTCATTGCCCGTTACAGGAGAGATTGTTTTTCCGATACGTGCAAACAATAATCGAAGATAATCGTAAATCTCGGTTGATGTTCCCACTGTGGAACGCGGGTTGCGCGTATTCACCTTTTGTTCAATAGCAATGGCGGGCGGAATGCCCTTTATATAATCACACTCTGGCTTGTGCATACGCCCCAAAAATTGGCGAGCATACACGGACAGGCTTTCAACATACCTTCTTTGACCCTCTGCATAAAGTGTATCAAACGCTAATGATGATTTACCTGATCCCGAAAGACCAGTAATTACAGTGAATGTATTGCGTGGTATTTGTACATCAACATTTTTGAGGTTGTTTACACGTGCGCCTTTTATATCTATTATTTTAGGATTGCTCATTTAGGTTCAGTTTGAATTTACTCTTGAAAGAGTCTTTCTCTCATTTCTTTGAAAGAATAAAGAAAGTAACTATTTTCTTGTTTATCGTGAAAAATCAATCTACAAACTTACACAAAAAACTTGACAATTTTAAATGTGCAACATCACTGACAGTCTGAATGTTTTGTGATTTGCAAAGCTTTTTATTTGATTGAGATAAAGCAACAAAAATTAATTATCTCATCGCCATGATTAAGGGGATAAATGGAACGGGGAGTGAAAATCAGATTCTCATTCCTGTCTTGAACCTATTTTCTTATAGAAATAAATCTTTAGTATGTCAGGTTAATACTACTTATATTTTTGGACCAGGTGGCAACTTGAGTATATTCAGTAACCCGCTTACCTCACTCTCTTGTTTTTGGGTTTTACTCTCCTTTAAATGAGGTGTATTGGGCTTCTTCTTAGGTACTTTCTCTGTAGTTTGCTTTACTTTCTTCTTCTTCTTTGGTTTTTCATCGATAACAACAGAGCCAGTCTCTTTTCCATCCACGCTCAATATGTGTACTTGTTGTTCCGTCTGCTCTGCGCGTTTTTTATTGTACGTTTCTCGTGTATTTATATTTTTATTGAAACGAACCAAAATACCATTCAACAAATCTATCAAATGATTGTAATCGATGTCAGGGTACAGCATTTGCTTCAATTCGATAGTGTCGAATACATTGCGAAGCACCGCTTGACAATTCTTTTTAACAATAAGCTTGTCCTCCCATTTGATTCGTTTAGAAACAGATCTATTTCTTTCCATAAACATATTCCAATGCGTCACATTTACATCGCGCAGTTCGTCTAAATAC
>DATERO010000021.1:0-2815 GCA_035271465.1 Dysgonamonadaceae bacterium
ATACAAAGAAATATATTTTAGTTTAATGGTGGGGTATTTATCATAATATAACTATTGCTCACAATAAAAACTTCGCGTTCTGAATCTAAGTTCAGAAAAAGTATTTTTGTTAGGCTTATATTTGCCACTGTAATTGCAAGCTTAAATAATATTTGCATTTCACCTTAAAATAATATTGATATTCACATGTAGCTCAGTTTTGAAAGATAATCTTTTGAGATTTATGAAATTTATCTCAACAAAATACATTCCGCACCTCTACTTGTTTGTTCTTACAGCAAGCTCTCTCTTCTTTATTCCTGCTGTTTTCGTAAACAGGTTTATTACCGCACCTTCATTGTGGCTACAAGGCGGAATAAGCATCGGTATCATCGGATATGTTTTATTGACAAAAGGGCGGGTTCCGCTTCCTTCAAAGGGTTTTATATTCTTAATATCAATATGGACAATTTATCATAATATGGCAAAACTGGGGAAATATCGAGAACAAGACAACAATTATTTCGCTTACGGCAGCTTTCTTTTTGTTCTATGCAATATGGACGCAGATAAAAAATAAACAAATAGTGTATGCAGTTTTTGCATCAATAGGGTTAGCACTTTCTTTGTGGGGTTTTGGACAATTCACTGGACTATTGCCATCTTATCACAGTTCATTCTCCAATACAGGACCATTTGATAACCCTGCCGGAATATCAGCATCATTGGTTGTCTTATTGCCATTTTCGTTGTATTGCTGTCGCTATTCAATAAAAAGACGTCGGCTACTTACCATTATTGCAACTTGCCTTATCATATCCGTTATTATACTATCTAAGGCACGAACAGCAATTTTTGCAACCACTGTTATTCTTATTTTCTTTTTTATTTGTTTATTAAATGAGCGAGATGTAAGATTCTCCTTTGCCCACTACTCAGCCATCTTCGTAGGATGCTTATTATTGCTTGTTGGATTATTCTTCTTGAAAAAAGATTCGGCAAATGGTAGATTGCTAATATGGGAATGTTCAACACAGCTGATATCACAAAAACCGATACTTGGATATGGAGGCAACGGATTCACGGCAAATTACATGAACGAACAAGCAGCATATTTTACAAGATATCCCGACAGCAAGTACGCAAATCTTGCCGATAATGTACGTGAGTCGTTCAATGAATTCTTGAAATGGGTGGTCAACTATGGCATAGTAGGGTTATCTCTGACACTGTTATTGATAAGTGTTCCTATATGGACTTCTCGAAAACAAAAAATGTCGGAGTTGTTTTTCATCCGGTTAAGCATACTATCAATTGGCATTTGTGCATTCTTTTCCTATCCTTTCAATTATCCGTTTATACAGTTGATGGCAGTTGCACTACTTGCATTTTTATTGGCAGAGAGAAAAAGCCAACAATCATCAATTGCTAATAATATATGGTTAAAAGGAACGCTATCACTATTTACGTTAGCATTGCTAACTGCAACCGCCTATCAAGCCCACCTTGAACGAGAGTGGCACATAATAGCCCATAAATCTTTAAGGGGCGAAACGCACCAAATGCTGCCACAATACAAATCGCTTTACCCCCACTTGCGTTACAACGATCTGTTCCTATACAATTATACAGCAGAGCTAAATGTAGCAGGATATCATGATGAGAGCATGAAGATAGCTACTGAATGCAATAAACTTTGGGCAGACTGCGACTTGCAAATGCTAATGGCTGATAACTGCCTACAATTACAGCAATACCGTGCAACAGAAAGTTATCTAAAAAAAGCAGCGGCAATGTGCCCGGTAAAATTTATGCCGTTATACCAGTTGACTGAACTTTATCAGGAAACTGGACGACAAAAAGAAGCACAGGAATTGGCACAAATAATATTGGACAAGGAGATAAAGATCGCCTCTCCAGTTATAAGCAGCATTAAAAATAAAATGGGAAAAGTATTGGATGACTCAAATATTACAATCGATTAATATAAAATAATTAAATAGTTATGAAACGAATAAACATATCCTCATGGCAAGACTGTTTTTGGAGTCCTCGGACACCAAAAGCTCTCTTGCCTACTTGAAGTGGGGCAGCATGATATATTTTCTATTTTGGCAAGCTACCTACCTTTAAATCAGTTTTTTTAATTTTAAATTAAGACATAACAGTAACTTCCAGTAAAACAAACCCAAAGACATGATAAAAACAAACTTAAATAAAACCGTACATTTCATAATTTATTTATTTATTTTATTTTCCATACAAAGTTGTATTTCAAAACAGGATGAATTAATAGAATATGTTAATGAAGACATCGTAGCAGAGTTCAATACAATATTCCAGAAATACGAATTAGAAAAAGTAAAAGATGATAATCTGTCAAACAATGAATATAGAGATTTAAAGCCAATAACGGATCTGAATCAATTGAAGAGTATTTTAAATATATTAAAACCAAATCGCTCGGAAAATAAGATCGCACATGATTATGATTTGAGTGGTTATAGTTCCTTCCCAAGATTAAAGTCAGGATCGAGTGAGGAAGGTGGAGGTTTTAATGTTATAGTTGTATCGCAGCAAGTTGATAATATATCCAGAGGCACTGTTCACATAGACAAAAGTATTCCTAATGTTGTAAATAGCTCCATAACAATGATTCCTCCTGTTGGATCTTTTATTGCCTATGAACATAAAAGCGGAGATGCCATCATTAATGCAAACAGGATTTCCTTTAGTGCCAACGGCGAAGCTATTGTGAAAATAATAATAAAAGACGTGGAAATATATCGATTCAATGCACGTATTATTGGATCATGTGACATGGCGGGGGGAAATG
>DATERO010000022.1:0-4618 GCA_035271465.1 Dysgonamonadaceae bacterium
AAGAGAAACTGGACTTTGAGAAAGGAAATAAACATAGGAGAAAGAAAATTCTTAACGAAAAAAGAAGCCCTTAATCATTACAAAGGAATATTGAATTCTTATGATTTTGACGAATCAATAAATGAACAAGACTTTTTAGACGTTCTTGCATTGCTTGAAACTCATCCAAGGAAAGAGGAAAAGAAAGGTGTTGGAATTAAACAAATCAGGATTGCAAAATTGAAGTATAAAACTAAAGCATTCGAGTTGATAAGACTGGATGGTTCAACAGAATATTTCTCTTATACGAAAAGGATTAATGCACCAAGAACAAATATGACAAGATTTAGTGAAGCTTGCAGGAAAGCAATTCAAGAAGATTTAAGAGATGTAAAACAAGCATATTTTGACAAGCATTCGAAAAATGGTAAAGTAAGGTGTCAAGAGACAAAAGAACTTCTTTCTTGGGAGCAGTTAAATGTTGACCATAGGCAACCGAACACATTTTCTGTTATTTTGGACAGATTCATAGAATTGAATAACATCAACTTAGAAAAGATTGAATATGTAGAAATTGATGGAGAGGGAAATGAACTTGCAGATTTGGATTTAAAACAGCAGTTTATTGAATATCATAGAGAAAAAGCAAATCTGAGAATTGTAAATAAGGACAATAATTTGGGTAGGTCTTATCAAGCAAGAATCAGAAGACAAAAGAAAGATTTAACGATTGATAAAAAACCGACCCGCTAACATTTTGTATAAGTAATGGCAGGCAAAGTGCTAAATATCAAGGTTTTTAACCCGCTCAAACTGCACAGCGGTTTGACAAATAAGTACTACGCAATCTGCCACTACTCATACAATTTACCGTTAGCGGTTATGGCAAGAAAAAAGACAGACAGAAAAAAACAGATAAAATGACTATCTTTGTAAAAAGGAATATATTATGACACTTTGGAATAACGACACTGAAATTCAATTCTTTAAGGAAGCTTTAAAAAACTTTGCTTCTCCTGAACAATTATTTTATAATCTGCAAGGAGGATACTTTGCTTATGTACCAAAAGGCTCAGATGCCGAAGGACAAACTTTACAAAGCAGAAACTCATTAATAGGTCAATTTACAGAAAAATGGAGTAAAACTCTTTTTGAACCAATTGCAAATGAATTGGGACTTTTTGCGGTTAACAGTGTAGTATGTGATGAGCTCGGTTTATCGAGACGATCAAGTGCAGACCTCGCTTTTTGTACTACCAATCAGACAATTCAAAAACCAGAAAATATTAAACTGCTTTTTGAAATTAAAATGAGTGTTGTGTCGAATTACAAGTTTACACAACCGAATAAAGTTGAATTAATTGGTGATTACAAGCAACATAAAGGCAATCCTGCATTACTCCGTTCTGACTCAATGTTAAAAGCAATCGGAAAATCTATAAACATTCGTGTTTCTGGAATTGCTTCAACAAAGATACCAGTTGTAGTTTTGGGTAACAGTCCGATAACTGACAGTTACATTAAGAAAGTTGACATCCTAAAGACTTCTGGAGTAATTCAAGGATTTTGGTCATTAAATCCAAAACCAACCAATTCAGACTATGTAAAAAACACTCCCAAATTAGGTTTTCAAACTATTTTAGACAAAGAACAACTACTTAGCAATTGCAAAGACCTTGTAACTAACGATATGAATTATTTTTCTTCTATGATTTCAAAATTGAAATTGGGAGAAATAATTCGAATTGCAAGTCAAGAAGCGACTGATATTGCTAAAGCAGAGAAATTTTTAAACTTAATCCGAAACTAAAATGAAAAGACAAAACGGTACAGAGACAAGTGCTTTCGGAACAAACGGAAGAATCAATCACGATAGTTCAAAATTTTATAACTCTAAATTATATACAGAGCTTGGGGACAAAAAAGTACTTGATAAAAACGAAAATGATTTCCCCGATAAATTAGAGAATAAATTTATTCTTGGTTCTGCCGAGAATATGAAAGAATTGCCTGATAATTCAGTTCATTTGATGATAACCTCACCACCCTATAATGTTTCAAAAGAATATGACGAAGATTTATCTTTAAAAGAATATTTACAACTACTTGAAAATTCATTTAAAGAAACTTACAGAGTGCTTGTTAATGGTGGTCGTGCTTGTATAAATGTTGCTAATCTCGGCAGGAAACCTTATATACCTTTATCTGATTACATTTCAAAAATGATGTTAGATATTGGTTTTAATATGCGTGGTGAAATCATTTGGAATAAAGCAGCAAGTGCAAGTCCTTCGACAGCTTGGGGTAGTTGGCAAAGTGCTACCAACCCAGTATTGAGAGACATACACGAATATATTTTGATTTTTTCTAAAGGCGATTATAAAAGAGAAAAAGGTAAAAAAGAAAACACCATTTCAAAAGAGCAATTTATGGAATGGACAAAATCAATTTGGACAATGAATGCAGAAAGTGCAAGAAGAATTGGACACCCTGCACCATTTCCCGAAGAATTACCAAATAGACTAATTCAACTTTATTCATTTAAAGGTGATATTATCTTAGACCCATTTATGGGTAGTGGAACAACTGCTGTTTCTGCTTTGAAAACTGATAGAAAGTTTGTTGGATATGACATAAGCAAAGAATATATTGACCTTGCAGAGAAAAGAATTGAAGCGTTATTAAAACAAACAAAGATATCATTTAACCTGACAATATTGGAAGAAGAGCCACAAACCGCTAACAAAGGCTAAAATCAAGCGGGCGGATAGTGCTGATTTGAAAGGCAGTGCAACTAATAAACTTAATAGCAGGTTGAAAGTGAAGTGCTCCGAAATGCCCGCCAGCTTTTAGCCTCAGCCGTTGTGTGGCATTTTAGAAAGACAATCGCAACATGGATAAAGATATTAATAAACAGAAAGAAAGAATAGCAAAGATATTTCCAAAAGAGATTGAGGATATATTTAAATGTTCAGAGACTCTTGAAAAATATAGAGAATTTCTTATCAGTAAACTTGACAATCCTGTTGAAGTGACAGGTATTGAGGATTTTGATTGGGAAGAATTTTATGTTCTTGGACCTGGAAGTAAAAAAGAATATGAAAGGCTTAAGAAAACGAGACCATCATACACTGATAAATATATTTTGGATTCAATAGATGATGAATATGATGAACATTTCGGACTAATAGCAAATGTCATTCGAGAATGCGATAAAAAGACGTTTCAGATTCCCCTTGCTGATTTAAAAGCTTTAGATAAAAACACTAAGAATTATCTATTACTGGATGATTATTCAGTTTGGTGCGTAAATTATTGATGAAAATGGAATTGACAGACAATCAATTAAAACTAAGAGCCTTCAGGGGTTCTGATTCAAAAAAACTTGCCGAACTCTGCAATAATAAAAGGATTTGGGATAATTTGCGAGATTATCTCCCATTTCCTTATACAGAGAACAATGCCAATGACTTTATTAAATATTGTCAAAGTGAGAGCCCTCAATTCACATTTGCAATAGAATATAACAGTGAATTTGTTGGCAGTATCGGCTTGGTAAGGCAAACAGATGTCTATAAATTGTCTGCCGAGATTGGTTATTGGATTGGAGAGCCCTATTGGGGCATGGGAATAGCCACAAAAGCAGTTCGATTGATTACGGAATACGGATTTAATACTCTTGGATTAGTTCGGATTTATACCGGAGTTTTTGATTTTAATAAAGCTTCGCAAAGAGTGCTTGAAAAAGCTGGATTTAATTTAGAGTGTATATTTGAGAAATCGGTATTCAAAAATGACAAGATATGTGATGAATACAGATATGGACTAATAAATAAAAACGCCACACAACATGCGGTATAGCCAATAAGGGTTTCATCGGTATGCGAAGCGCAGTAGCCCGCATCAGCTTTCCTGTAACTTGATAGGTGATTCGCCCGCAATCCCTTACTGGCCATACCGCCGACCGTTGGCGGTCATTGTAAGAAAACAGACGATATGCGAAAAATTAATGAAAAACTTATACACAGATTGATAAACGGTGATTTATTACCGCTGTTAAACTACATCAAATCTGATAATGAATTACGTTTAGAAGTTCGTCAAAATGGTGATGCTTTTATTTATTATCGAAAAGGGAAAGCATTAGAAATTAAGAAGTTGAAAGTTGACAAAAAATATGGAAATGTTCCAAATACTGAATTAGCAGTTACCAATCCGAAAGAATATTTTAAACTCATTAAAGAATCAATTGACAACTGGCTTGAAAGCAAAAAGCAAAGAGCGGAATTTGATTCACAACAAAATATTGCAATAAGCAACCAAGACGAAAGTGATAAGTATATTATTCTTGATATGGAGTATGCTTTTGAGCAAAATCAAATTGAGAAAAATAGTAGAGTAAAACGTGGGGTTTTTGACTTGTTAGGTATTGATAAAGAAACAAGTAGAATTGTCTTTTTTGAGGTTAAAAAAGGAATGGGAGCAACAAAAGGTAAATCTGGAATTGAGGAGCATATTTGTGATTTTGAAAAACATCTATTTGGGGAAAATGCAAAAACATTTAGAACAAACTTGATAAAGGATATTAAGAACATTATTAATGACAAAACGACATTGGGAATCCTCAAGAATTTCATTT
>DATERO010000023.1:0-4427 GCA_035271465.1 Dysgonamonadaceae bacterium
AAGGAAGGGAAAGTATCATCACAAAAAGAGATTATAATGGGATTTAAAACAACTCCTAAAGTAATTTCATTAGTCAAAATGAAAAACATAGATACATTCTTAGTTGGATTTAAATTGATAAAACTTGATGGAGCTGAAAGAGACCAAAGATTGATAGAGGAAGCTGAAAAACTGCGAATCACAAATCAATGTAATGCCGTTTTTGCAAATGAATCTTCTGACTTGTCTATTGAAAATCATTCAGGACTTTTACTTCACAACGGTGATGTAGTTGCTCGCCCAATTGGAAAAAGGCAAATTGCTGAAAGCATTATGGAGTTATCAATAAATGAAGCTTTAAAATAGAAAGGATATGAAAAATATAGTTATTGGTGTTTGTGGTGGCATAGCGTGTTACAAAACAGTTGAAATAGTAAATCAACTAAAAAAAGATGGATACACAGTAAACGTGATTATGACCAAAGCTGCACAAGAGTTTGTGAAACCACTTACCTTTCAAGTAATGTCGGGCAACACTGTCGTAACTGACATGTTTGACCCTATAGACCATTGGGATACTAAACATATAGACCTGGCTAAAAATGCAGATGTGTTTGCCATAGTGCCCGCAACTGCAAACATAATTGGAAAAATAACTTCTGGAATAGCCGATGATATGCTTTCTACAACTGTAATGGTAGCTAAGTGCCCAATTGTAATTGCTCCAGCAATGAATACTGCTATGTATGAAAATCCGTTTGTTCAAGAAAACCTGCAAAAACTAAATGATAAAGGATATCATGTATTAGAGACTCAAGAAGGATTATTGGCATGCGGTGATGAGGGGAAAGGGAAACTTCTACCATGGGAAACCATTACGCAATACATTAAGGATCTTGTAGAAAAGAACAGTAAGTATCTAAAGAGTTAATAGCTTCCTAGAATTATTTTTCATTTAAAACAAACTAAGTATGAAACGAGTATTCACATCATTAGCATTAATCATTCTGATAAACACTTATGCAGTTGGTCAAATCGATAAGTTGGCTGCAAATATTGGCTATGAGTACATGCACAAAAAAAGCGGATACTTGGGTGCAGAATACCGTCTTAACAACAATAATTTAAATAATAACAATGGCCCATTGAATATTGGTATTGGCACTTATATGTATGGAAACAATGGAAAGTTTAGTATTGCTCCAGAAATTCATCTAAACCAAACATGGATGCACTTTTTAATTACTGAGGTGTCAGCATCAACTAAGAATATTAAACCAAGCGTCGGACTTTCACTTATGAACCTAACACGCATTCAATTTGGGTATAGTTTCCCTATTGACCAATCAGAGTTTAAAGGTTTTTATTTTGGATTTCATATATTAATTGGTCGATCTCCATTTTACGACGAAATCAAGATTTATTAATCATACAACCGTTCATCTTTAGAGATTTAATATTCTGATTAAGAATAAGGAAATAAAAATGTCTCATTCTTTGCGAATTAAGTTGAAAATTGTACCTTTGCATTCCGATTATTACACCAAATCACTTAAAAGTTTGATTGTGAGCTTTTTATTTGGCTATTTGTCCCTTAGCAAGACAGATTGACAAAGCTGATGATCAGACAGTCTTAACAAAATTAAAAAACAAAAAAAAGTGAATACTTTAAGTTATAAAACCGTATCGGTTAATAAAGAGACCGCTCAAAAAGAATGGGTTGAAATTGATGCAACGGGACAAAAACTTGGTCGTTTAGCTTCAAAAGTAGCAGTACTACTCAGAGGTAAACATAAACCAAGCTTTACTCCTCACGTTGATTGTGGAGACAATGTAATTATCATTAATGCAGACAAAGTTGAACTCACTGGCAACAAATGGACCGAACGCATTTATTTGCGCTATTCTGGCTACCCAAGTGGACAACGTGAATCTACTCCTGCCGATTTAATGAAAAAAGGTCCTGATAGACTTTTCAGAAAAGTTGTAAAAGGGATGTTGCCTAAAAACAAAATAGGTGACGCAATTATTAACAACATGTATGTATATGCTGGTGAAACCCATCCGCACGAGGCTCAAAAGCCAGAAAAATTAGATATTAATAAACTTAAATAATAACAATGGAAGTAATAAATGCAATAGGAAGACGCAAAGCTGCTGTAGCACGTGTGTTCGTTAGCGAAGGTTCCGGCAAGATTGTTATCAACAAGCGCGAGTTCGAAAATTATTTTCCTTCAATGATTCTTCAATATGTGGTAAAACAACCGCTCACCACATTAGATGTACTTGAAAAGTATGACATCAAGATTAATTTAGATGGTGGTGGATTTAAAGGACAATCAGAAGCTGCAAGGTTAGCTATTGCGCGTGCATTGGTAAAAATAAATCCAGATGATAAATCTGCACTTAGAGCTGAAGGGTTCATGACACGTGATCCGCGAATTGTAGAGCGTAAAAAACCAGGACAACCAGGAGCGAGAAAGAAATTCCAGTTCTCAAAACGTTAAGCTTCTTATATACGATTTATTTATCGCATATATATTTGAGCAGGTCTCGCAAAAAGACTGACTTCTCAAAAAAGACGTTTAGTATCTAAATTGTAAGGACATTACTCTTAAAATAGGGAATTTACCTTATAATTCGGTTCAGAAAAAGAATGTAAACGATTAAATTAATTAAAAAATAATGGCAAAATTAGAATTTGACCAACTTCTTGAAGCCGGAGCACACTTCGGACACTTAAAAAGAAAATGGAATCCCGCAATGGCTCCCTATATTTTTATGGAGAGAAACGGAATCCACATTATCGATTTATACAAAACGATAGCAAAAACTGAAGAAGCAGCGGCTGCACTTAAACAAATGGCTAAATCGGGCAAACGAGTTTTGTTCGTAGCTACTAAAACTCAAGGTCAGTCAATAATAGAAGACTTCTCTTTGAAATTAAATATGCCATACGTTATTGAACGATGGCCAGGTGGTATGCTTACTAACTTCCCCACAATACGTAAGGCAGTTAAGAAAATGGGCACTATCGACCGAATGATTAAAGATGGAACATTTGACACTTTATCAAAACGTGAAAAACTTCAAGTTACACGTCAGCGTGCGAAACTTGAAAAAAACCTTGGTTCTATTCAAGATTTAACCCGCCTACCAGCTGCAATATTTGTAGTGGACGTAATGAAAGAACAGATTGCAGTTAAAGAAGCAAATAAGTTGGGTATTCCTGTTTTTGCAATAGTTGATACAAACTCAGATCCAAGAGATGTTGACTTTGTTATTCCCGCAAATGATGACTCTTCAAAATCAATTGAATTAATAATGAACTTCATTAGTGATTCTATTCGCGAAGGATTAGAAGAAAGAAAAGTTGAAAAAGCAGATGCAAGTGCACAAGCTGAACAACAAGAACAAGAAGCTGCAGGACGTAGAGAACGTAAATCAACTGCTCGAAGAGAGCGTGTGAGAAAAGTAGCAGACAAAGATGCGGAAAGTGCACCAGCACCTGATAAAGACGAAGATGTGCAAGTAGTAGAAAATGTTGAAAAAGACAATAAAGAAGATACTGACACAAAAGCAGAAGCAGACACAAAAGAGTAATATTCAACTAAAAAAATAAAAACTTTATATATATGGCAGTTACAATGGCAGATATCCAGCATTTGCGAAAAATGACAGGTGCTGGGATGATGGATTGCAAAAATGCATTGAATGAAACAGATGGAGATTTTGACAAAGCAGTTGAAATTATCCGTAAAAAAGGACAAGCAGTTGCTGCAAAACGTGAAGATCGTGAAGCTAGTGAAGGTTGTGTTCTTGCAAAAACAGAGAGCGGTCATGCAGCAGTAGTAGCATTACAATGCGAAACAGATTTTGTTGCAAAAAATGCTGATTTTATAGCTCTTACAGAAAAAATATTAGATGTTGCAATGAGTGAAAAACCAGAAACTCTTGAAGCATTATTAGCTCTTCCATTAGAAAATGGAACTGTTTCTGAATTAATTACAGATAGAATTGGTGCAACTGGCGAAAAAATGGAATTGGGATATTATGAATATATTTCAGCACCATCTGTAGTAGCATATATCCATCCTGGTAATAAATTAGGTACAATTGTCGGATTTAATAAAGAAAACGTTGATGCAGATGTTGCTAAAGACGTTGCAATGCAAGTTGCAGCTATGAATCCAATAGCAGTTACAGCAGATGAGATACCAGAAAATATAAAAGAGACAGAAATGAAAATAGCTCGTGAAAAAGCCCTTGAAGGTGGAAAACCAGAGCATATTTTAGATCGTATAGCTGAAGGTGCATTACAGAAGTTCTTTAAAGAGTCAACATTGATGCAACAAGAATATGTTAAAGATTCAAAGCTTACTATTGAAGAATTTATTAAGCAAAATGATAAGGAACTTGCAGTTACAACATTCAAACGAGTGTCGTTA
>DATERO010000024.1:0-3509 GCA_035271465.1 Dysgonamonadaceae bacterium
ATTAAAATAAAGGATATGATGCAAGAGTTTAAAATCTTGATGAGAAATAATTATAAGTTTTATACGAAAGATTTACTCAACAATTTATTTAAACATCCTTATACTAAAATTGAATTTGTAGTGAACGACCTTGGAGTTTCAAGACTAACAGCAGCTAATTATTTAAATAAGTTGGCTAATGATGGTTTGCTTAGAAAAGAGAAAATTGGGACTGCAAACTATTATATTAACACTAAATTGTTTGAATTGCTAACTAACAGATAATACTGGAGGGTCGATATTTTCAGATATACCGCTCGCACTGATTTCTAAATCGATGTGCTGCGAAGCAATGAATGGTTCGCAGATGTAGCAGATGCGATAGATGAACGCGGATAAAGGTTTTCTCGCAAAGGCGCGAGGCGCAAAGGAGATGAAAAATATCTGAACCATGGATTGAAGGATTGCATGATGTTCATGATTGTGCGCTACAGTCAAACATAATCAAGGAATTCAAGAACATCATGCGCATCAAGGTTCAGACAGTTTGATCAACATCCCACTATTGCCCATTCCCACAATACTCCAACATATTGCACTTTATAGCAATATCATCAATTATTGCATATTTGAACAATACTTTATACATTTGTGTTTAATGTAAAAACACCCCCCTGTATATATGATTGCTGTAGTAAAAGGAGATATTGTTGCTTCACGAAAGTTGGTTGACCAAGAGAAATGGTTGTTACCACTCAAAGACCTGTTGAGCTCTTGGGGCGAATCGCCCAAAAACTGGGAGTTGGTGTGGGGCGATTTCTTCCAAATCGAATTTCAACATCCCGAAGAGGCACTTCAGAAGATATTTGAAATAAAGGCGCTCATCAAAAAAATAGAACCCCTTGACAATCGAAAACTAATAAGCACAATTGATGTGAGAATGGCCGTGGGGATAGGAACCAAAAGCTATACGGGAGAAAGAATATCAGAAAGCAATGGATCGGCATTTATATATGCGGGTGAAAAGTTTGATATACTAAAGAAAGAGAGCGTAACGATGGGCCTCAAGAGCGAGTGGCAAGATTTTGACAATGAGATAAACTTATATCTAAAACTGGCGGGTACGTTTATGGACAAATGGTCTGTTTCGTCGGCAGAGTTGATAGAGGTGGTGCTTAAAAATCCAACCATTACACAACAGGAAATTGGTAGCCTGTTGGGCATCAAGCAAAGTGGGGTGAGTGGTAGATGGCACAGAGCAAATGTAGATGAATTGTTGGCTGTTGAACGAATGTATCGAAATAAAATAAAAACCCTACTCAGATGATTGTACTACTGAAACTTATATTGGCTCATTTAGTAGGCGATTTTTTGCTTCAATCCAAAAAGTGGGTTGATAAGAAAGAGCAAAGAAAGGGACAATCTGTCATTCTATATCTGCATGCACTCATCCACGGACTTTTGGTTTTGCTGTTTCTGTGGGATATCACCTATTGGACAATGGCACTAACTGTGACGCTGCTTCACGGAGCTATCGACATCATAAAGCTGTATGCACAACGAGAAAGCAGTAAAACACGGTGGTTTCTTATCGATCAAGCCCTGCACCTTGTTAGCATCATAGCTGTGTGGATGATATGGACGAAACCCGATATCGATTTTCTTGAACTTGTTTTAAATCCCCTATCTTTGTATTTTTGATATAGCTTCTCCAAACCTTCGTATTGCGGAGTAAATCCACATTTGCTGGCAGTGTTCACCACTATAATTACTTTGTCTTTGTATTCACCCATACTTACGGCTTGCCCATTTAGCTTCTTAGCTTCAAAATTATAAAATGTCATCATGTTTTAAATTGTGTTAAATATATTCTTCTCTCATATACAACCTTATAACTATTGAGCTATAATCACTTCGTTCTGAAATCTTTCTTTTAAACACATTTCAAGTTATAGCAGTTCAAATTATTTTTCTTTCTTCACTATGTCTTCCCTCCAGGGCTCTGATGAGGGATATCTCTATAACCCAAGGCTTCACCTTGGGCTGAATTAGGTCAGCCTTTCTGGCCTAAACCCGCTCGTTCCGACTTGCAGTATTTCGATTTTGCTCAAAGATCCTCGGTGTGTTTCGAAGCAAAAAATAATTCTTATTGTAATCATTCTGTAAAGCGACAAACGCTTTGCAGAAATACGTCAGCGGGCGTCGTGCTTAATAGTTTACAACAGCGCAATTTATAATTTTCTTCTACTTCGCCTTCTCGATGAAATTCGTTTCCACCAAAGGTAATATCCACTCAAAGGCAAACTTGCACCTACAAGTGCTGCTAAAAAACTCAATGTTTTGCCAATCCATCCACCCCAACTCCCTGTGTGCACTGAATAAACCCAACCGTTTATTTTGGATGCTTTGTTTTTTTCTTTATAGCGTTCTATACTTACAATTTCTCCACTATTAGCATCGAAATTGTAGGTGTCAGATGCCCTTGCATTTCCCCATCTATCAAAACTCACTGTTGCCGATTGGGGAGTGATACGTATTTGCTTGTGCGAAGGGTTTTCAGCTGCAATAGCTGTATATACAATTGGCCAAGCGTCAAAAGTTGATTTGTTTGAGTTCGAAATAGACTGAGCAGAACGATTTGCCTGAGGCCTCACCTTGGACTGCGTTTCGACTCCAAAAAGAGCATTAAAGGCAGAGCTATACCATGAGAAAGACCATGTGAGACCGGTCAATGACATGGACAACAATAAAATCGCAACATAGAATCCTCCCAACACATGCAGGTCGTAGTTAAAACGTCGCCAACCCCTGTTCAAGTGGATTTTGAAACGATTCTTTACTTTTTTTCTCATGCGTGGCCATCCACTAATCATTCCCGTTATCAGTACAATTATAAATGCAATGGTACTGATTCCAACGATGACTCTTCCCCAAAACACCCTGCCATTTGAGCTTGGACTATCCATCAGCCATCGGTGAAGACGAAACATGGTCATAAAGAATGGTGTGCGCTCTTTATTACCCAGTACTTCGCCCGTGTATGGGTTGACAAACAATGAAGCTCGCCGGGGTTTAGAAAGATTGACTTGATAGCTACGATTTGAGCCAGCTGGAATTGTTACTCCTACAATGCTAACATCTTCGGGCAAACTTTTCTCTACCAATAATAAAAGTTGATCTATTGCTAACGGCTGTTGACTGTCAGTTGGAGTTACCTTATAAAGGTGGCCAGAAGACCATTCCGTAATTTCATCTTCGAACACAAGCATTGCGCCCGAAAAGCAAGTTATGGCAATGACTAACCCAAAAGGAAGGGATAACCAAAGGTGTATTTTTTTAATAAATTTCTTCATAACAAAATAGCATCTGACTATTTTGTTGAAGATAGCCAGATGCTCATTTTAATTCAATTATTAAAAAATACCGATAAAGAATTGTCCTGCTTGATTGTCTAAGATAGCACCTTTTGTATATCCATCGGGTGATTCAGAAGCAGGGTCAAATACAAATACTGCCCCATCTTTACCTAC
>DATERO010000025.1:0-6148 GCA_035271465.1 Dysgonamonadaceae bacterium
CTGCTGTTTTGACAATACTTCATTGAAACTCTCTTCATCTATTATCTTGGCTTCGGTTGGTTGAATTACATTCATTTGTGTGTCATAGATAGATGTATAAACTTCCATTCTTCGGGCATCTATCATGGGAACTAACAAAGCGTCTTTATCTACTTTGTCACGCATTGTCCATGCCAGTATACTTAATGTAGGTATTGCAATTAGTTTTGCATCTAATCCATAGGCAAGACCCTTTGCTTCTGAAATTCCAATTCTGAGTCCTGTATACGAACCAGGACCGCTACTTACTGCTATCGCGTCAATCTTAATTTCATTTTCGCGAGAAAACTTAATCGCTTCCTCTACAAAAACACCCAATAAAGTTGCATGCGATTGTGCCTTACTGCTTTCACGGTTAAAAACCAACTTGCCATTAGTAGAAAGTGCACACGAGCAGACTTGAGTAGCTGTCTCGATGTGTAATATGTTACAATTTGAATTCATTGTCTATTGAATAAATGAAGATTTAGCAACAAAATTAAATATTATAGTTGAATATGAGAGTTTAAAACAAAAAAAGCTGTATCTAAAAGATACAGCCCTGATATTATGGATCAGTAAACTGATGCTTAATATCTGTCTCTGCGTTCGCCGCCACCTCTGTTGTAGCCACCACCACCGCCTCTAGGACGCTCTGTGCGTGGTCGAGCAACTGATACTGATAGAGTGCGTCCGTCGTATTCTGCTCCGTTTAATTCTTCAATAGCGCGTTGTCCTTCTGAATCATCATCCATTTCAACAAAACCGAATCCTTTTGAACGGCCTGTATCTCTGTCTGTGATAACTTTTGCTGAAGAAATTGCTCCGTATTCTTCGAAAAGTTGTTTTAAATCGGCGTCGTTAATTTGATAACTTAAGCCTGCAATGAAAATGTTCATGTAAAATAAATTAAATAAGTAAAACTGATTTTGTGCAAAGGTTTGCATCAGTAAGGTGAAAAAGTACTTAACAATGAAGTGAAGAATCTAAATACCAGTACAAGATAGAAACATATGCCCCACAAAGATATAAATAATATGATACTAACAAAAAATACTTCGTTATTATTTTCACTGATACAAATTCATTTTAGATTAATCCTTTGAAACGAATTACTAGAAACGAATTGACAAATAAAAGAATGCGTTCTAAACTATTAAACGCATTCTTTTATATTATTTATCTATAGAATTATTTTGAAACTCCCGTACGTTCAAGCAACGCTTCAACTGTGGGCTCGCTACCTCTAAATTTCTTATAAAGTTCCATGGGATCTTCAGTATTTCCTTTTTCCAAAATATTTTCTCTGAAAGAACGTGCTGTTTCTTTATTAAAAATACCGTTTTTCTTGAACACTGCAAATGCATCAGCATCCAGTACTTCTGCCCATTTATAACTGTAGTATCCTGCAGCATATCCTCCGGCAAAGATATGTGAAAAAGCTGTTGACATACTTGCCTCAGGAACTACAGGAAGTAGCTGTACAGGCTGCATTGCTTTTTGCTCAAAACTTCGAATATCAAAATCTTCTATTTCTTTCAATGTGTGCCATGCCATATCTAAGTATCCAAAAGATAGCTGACGAAGTGTAGCATAACCTGTATTGTAGTTTGAAGCATCAATAATTTTTTGAACTAATTCAACTGGCATTTTCTCTCCTGTTTCATAGTGTAAGGCAAACTTATCAAGATACTCTTTTTCAACCAACCAATTTTCCATAATTTGAGATGGAAGCTCAACAAAATCACGATATACGCTGGTTCCTGATAAACTTTCATACGTTGTTTTTGCTAACATTCCGTGAAGTGCATGACCAAATTCATGCAAAAAGGTGTTTACTTCATCAAATGTGAGCAATGCTGGCTTCGTTTCTGTTGGTCGTGTAAAGTTCATTACTATTGAAACATGTGGTCGTGAGTCGATGCCATCTTTCATATATTGACCTTTGTACGAAGTCATCCAAGCTCCAGAACGTTTTCCATCGCGTGGATGAAAGTCAGTAAACAGAACAGAAACAAAAATCCCGTTTTCGTCCATCACATCAAATGCTTCTACTTCTGAATGATAAACTGGAATATCATTATTTTTCACAAACTGAAGTCCATATAAATCGGTAGCCAAACCGAAGACTCCTTTTTTCACATTTTCGAGTTCAAAATAAGGACGAATCAATTCATCGTTTATATTAAAACGTGCATCTTTCAATTTATCAGCATAGAATGTCCAGTCCCAAGGTTGAATCTCAATTGCTTGCGCTTCCATCTCGGCAGCAAACTCTTTGATGTCTTCAACCTCTGATAGTGCAACAGGAAAATATGCTTCAGAAAGATCGGCCAATAAATCGTAAACACTATCAGCTTTCTTAGCCATTCTATATTTTAATGCATAAGCTGCATAGTTTTCATAACCTAAGAGCTTAGCAATTTCTAAACGCAATCTAACAATTTCACGTACATTTTCTTGGTTATCAAATTCGCCACCTTTCACATTTTGTGTGTTGTAAGCCATGTAAAGTTTCTCACGCAATGGACGTTGTGTAGAATATTTCATGAATCCAATATAGCTGGGGGCAGACAGATCAAACATCCACCCTTCTTTTCCTTTAGATTTTGCTCTTGCTGCAGCTGCATCTAAAATGCTTTCGGGCAATCCGGCAAGATCTGCTTCATCAGTCAACAACATACTATAAAGGTTGGTTTCCTTTAGGTTGTTCTGTCCAAACTCAAGCGTTCTTTTGCTTAACTCCATTGAGAGTTTTCGATAAGTCTCTTTATCCTGTACAGATAAATTAGCACCGCTATTTTCGAAACCCTGATACGCTTTTTCTGTTAAACGAATTTGCTCTGGAGTCAAGTCTGAAGTTAATCGATTCTCGTAAACTGTCTTCACTCTTTGAAAGAGCTTTTCGTTGAGATTAATATTGTTTGAATGTTCAGACAACTTTGGGCTTAGTTCTTGCGATATCTCCATCATCGCATCGTTACTTTCAGAGCTAAGCAAGTTGAAAAATACACTGCTCACTTTATCCAGCAGTTTACCTGAATATTCCATCGCCTCAATGGTGTTGTTGAACGTGGCTGGTTCTGTATTTGCAACGATTTGGTCTATTTCTTTCTGATGTTCTTCAATTCCTTTCTCAAAAGCAGGAACATAATGTTCCGTTTTTATCTTATCGAATGGAGGAGTCCCATGAGGGGTATTGTACTCACTGAAAAAAGGATTTGATTGTGCATTTAGAGATGTTATTAACATTGACATAAAGATTACTTGAATAAAGATGAATTTTCTCATAACGAATATAGTTTAAAATAAAAGGTGGTGCAAAGATACATTTTAAAGGAATAGTGGTGTCAATTTTTCACATCGATTTTATCTTAGTACATCTATTCTATCTATTAACAGAAGAGTTTTGTTGCTATTGAGAAGATAAACTTTGTCTCAAAATTTCTTGAACTGCATAGTTATTGACATGAAAAATATAGTATCTTTGTTTTAACACAACAGCTGTTCTATTATGGATAGAGAATAATCTAACTAATTTAAATTAATGAATATGGGAAGCAAAAAGAATTTTATTTTAGACACGAATGTAATTCTTCACGACTACAAATGTTTAGATAACTTTGAAGAAAACGACATATACATCCCCTTTGTAGTGTTAGAAGAGCTCGACAAATTTAAAAAAGGCAATGAGCAAATCAACTTCAATGCACGTGCGTTTGTTCGAGAGTTAGATGAGTTAACCGATGACGATCTTTTCGAAAAAGGTGCTGACCTGGGTGTTGGCAGAGGAAGGCTTTATATAGTAAACATACCTGGATACCACAAAAAAATGGAAGAGGCTTTTCCAGAACGTATTCCTGATCATCGTATTCTTTCCACATTTATAGGAATAGCAGAAAAACATCCTGATACTAAAACTATATTAGTTACTAAAGATATCAACTTACGCATGAAAGCGCGTTCGTTGGGTCTATTAGTTGAGGATTATATTACTGACAAAGTTGTCAATGTTGATGAATTCTCTCAAGAAGAGTTGGTAGTTGAAGGTATCGATGGTGATCTAATCGATGAGTTGTATAGCAAGCCTCACGGAATTGCAATTGATGATTTTAATTTTGACGTAGCGTTAGACCCCAACCAATGTTTTATTCTTAAAAGCAATAGAAACAGTATATTGGTACGCAACAATCCTTTCACACAAAGAATTCAGAAAATTGATAAGAAGCCAAACTTTGGTATACAACCACGCAATGCCGAGCAAGCATTTGCTTTTGAAGTTTTAAACGACCCACAAATTAAATTAGTAGGAATCACAGGAAAAGCAGGAACAGGAAAAACTTTATTGGCTTTGGCAGCAGCGCTGAACCAAAATAAAAACTACAACCAAATCCTTTTAGCACGCCCCATTGTCTCACTTTCAAATAAAGATTTGGGATATTTGCCGGGCGATGAGAAACAGAAAATTGCACCATATATGCAACCCCTTTATGATAACCTGAAGGTAATCAAGGCACAACTTTCAAGTGGTAATCCTGATTTGAAAACCCTTGAAGATATGGAGAAATCGAAACAACTAGAGATTGAAGCATTAGCGTATATCCGAGGACGTAGCCTAAACGAAACATATTGCATTATTGACGAAGCGCAAAATTTGACCCCACATGAAGTAAAAACTATAATAACTCGTTCGGGCGAAGGAACAAAGATGATTTTCACGGGCGACTTGCAACAAATAGATTCACCTTACTTAGATGCTCAATCAAATGGATTGGCATATATGATTGACAAGATGAAAGGACAAAACATATTTGCTCATGTAAACCTAGTTAAGGGTGAGCGAAGCGAATTATCTGAATTAGCTAGCAATCTACTCTAAGAATAATAAAGCAAAATAGTATAAAGCTGTCTCAATATTATATTGAGGCAGCTTTTTTATTTAGTTAATTAAAATGTTTCAGCTCTTATGCGACTGAGGCTTTTGGAATGCCCAATTATTATATTAAGACACACATATATCTGTGAAAAAATAATAATTTCCTTATGTTTATAATTCTCTAAAATTGGTTTTACATAGAGAACATTTAAATATTTATGCGCCGCACAAAGTGTCATCCACAAAGCCAAGCTTCCAACCATCAGGTGTATCTATGAAATAGTATCCAACGGGATTATTATACGCGTTTGGCAAATAAACAGCCATAATTTGTGCCTCAGGATAGGCTATTTCCACTGGTCTTGTTTCGAAGGTTTCGGTATTCACTACCACATCAGGAATACTCTCAATCATTTCGTGATATATTACATTGATGTTACTATAAATAAGATCACAAGGACCACTACCATCATTCACATATTCAAATATTAAATCATCGGTTGGTCTGGAACTAAATTTAAAGTCATCATATTCGGTAAGACCAAAATCTTCGTCTCTCGTTCCCAATATTTTTATGGTTCCTGGAGCGTAATATCGTCTCACGTCCATTTTCAAATCAATGTATGCTGCCAATATTTTATCATTGTTGCGAAGCAAACTATTAAAGTTTTTACCCCAGTAACAATCGTTCAAAAAACCTTCTAAGAATGTTGGAAACATATCTGTTTCTTCACCGGCAGAAGCATTGTCATCATGGTCACCATCATTGAAATTATAATCATGCATTTTAAACGTATTTACTATGTGTTCTATTACACCTTTCATCCTATCTTTGTCCTTTTCAGGATATTCAAATCGAATATTATAATAGATGTTGTCATCAACTAAGGCGTAATCATTGTGCAACATATCATCCATCTTATATTCTATGGTGTAGTGGTTGCTATCTAAATTCTTATTGAGAACTTCCTCTATGAAAGATAAATCTTCTTCATATGCTTTGCCAATTGTAAGAAACTCGCCCTCTGAATTGAAATCGAGTTTGTATTCACAATAAACTAGCAATTCGATTTTTTGGTCTTCTGAAATGAACTTTTGTCCATCTTGTCTACCCCCTTCACCTTGTGGAATAAGAAAATCGGGATATTCAACAGTGTAATCGTGGCGATTGTTGTGGTAAGTTTTGTAGTTAACATTGTTTTGCTGTGCGTTTTCGCCACAAGCGAAAAGCAACACTAACAACAGAATAAGAAA